>DATKRG010000021.1:0-1397 GCA_035532275.1 Streptosporangiaceae bacterium
CACCCTGTTCGTCGGGCCGGCGCTGCTGGCCACCTCGTCCATGAACGGGGCGATCTACGACTCGACCTTCAACGTCTTCTTCCGGCTCAAGTACGCCAAGCTGTACGAGGCCGCGCTCGCCACCCCGATGCGGGCCGGGGATGTGGCGCTCGGCGAGATCGGCTGGGCGCTGATCCGCGGCAGCCTCTACGCGTTCGCGTTCCTGGTCGTCATGCTGGCGATGGGCCTGCTGCAGTCGCCCTGGGCGGTGCTGGCGCTGCCCGCTGCCATCCTGACCGGGTTCGCGTTCGCGGGCGCCGGGATGGCCGCCACCACCTTCATGCGCAGCTGGCAGGACTTCGAGTTCATCATGCTGGTGAGCCTGCCGCTGTTCCTGTTCTCCACCACCTTCTACCCGCTCAGCATCTACCCGCGGGGACTGCAGATCGTGGTCGAGTGCACTCCGCTCTACCAGGCGGTCACCTTGATGCGCGGGCTCGCACTCGGCGTGGTCGGCCCGGGCCTGCTGCTGCCGGTGGCCTACCTTGCACTGATGGGAACGGCCGGGCTGCTGGTGGCGGGCCGCCGGGTAAGCCGCCTGCTGCTGACCTGACCTGGTTAGGCTTGCCAGGTGGCACAGGAGGGCAGCGTCCCGCCGACGGCGGGCGCCGGGTTCGGGGAACCGGTGCCGCTGGCCCCGTCCGCCCCGGCGCAGCCCGCCCCGCCGGCACTGGATGCGCGCGAGGAGCAGGCGCTGCCCGCGGCCGCCGCAGGCAGCGCGCAGCGGCGGGGCCGCCTCGGCTGGGCCGACCCGGTGGTCTGGCTTATCGCGCTCGCCACCTTCGCCGCCTACAGCACGATCTCGGTCTTCCGGTACCTGCGCCTGGACCCCGGTTCCTGGGACCTGGGCATCTACACCGAGTACGTCCGGCAGTTCGCCCATCTGCAGGCGCCGGTGGTGCCGATCCGGGGCGCGGGCTTCAACCTGCTCGGTGACCACTTCCAGCCCATCGTGGCGCTGATCGCCCCGTTCTTCCGGCTCTTCCCGACCCCGGTGACGCTGCTGGTCGCGCAGGCGCTGCTGACCGCGCTGTCGGTGGTGCCGGTCTGCCGGGCGGCGCAGGAGCGGCTGGGCACCGGGACCGGCCGGGCGATCGGGGCGGCATACGGGTTCTCGTGGGGCCTGCAGCAGATGATCGTCTTCGACTTCCACGAGATCGCGTTCGCCGTTCCGCTGCTCGCCTTCTCGCTGTCCGCGCTGGTCCGCCGGCACCCGCGCGCCGCCGCCCTGTGGGCGCTGCCGCTGGTCCTGGTCAAGGAGGACCAGGGGCTGACGGTCGCCGCGATCGGCCTGGTCATGATGGCGGCGGCGGCCAGCGCGTGGGCGCCGCGCAGCCGGCCGGGCGCCGCGGCAGCCC
>DATKRG010000022.1:0-13597 GCA_035532275.1 Streptosporangiaceae bacterium
CCTGCGACATCACGGCGAACAGCTCGGCGCGGCGGCGCTCCAGCCACGCCAGGTCACGCCCGGACAAGTCAGCAGCCACCAGTGGCCTCCTAGTCTGAGTGTCAGCATCACTCAGCCTAGCCGCCTGACCTGCCCGGGCAAAGCACCGTCACAATTCAGTCGTGCACCCCGCTGGCAATCCCCGCTTGACAGCAGCAGATGTCAAGGGTACTTTCCATCTTGAGCCGAGGAGTCAAGGACGCTTTACATGCAGAACGATGTCCGGGTGCTGCGCACCAGCAAGGGCCTGTCCCAGCAGTCACTGGGCCAGGCGCTCGGGGTGTCCCGGCAGACGATCAACGCGATCGAGCAGGAGCGTTACGACCCCTCGCTGCCCCTGGCGATCAAGCTGGCCCGCTACTTCGGGCTGACCGTGGAGGAGGTCTTCCATGCCGACGACCGGGACTGAGTCCGGAATGATGCGCAAGTGGGCGGTTCCCGTGGTGTGCGTCCTCGCGGCGGCCGGGTATGCGGCGGTGTTCCTGGCACACGGCAAGGTCGCGGACACGCCATCATCATCCTCAGCCTGACCATGACCTTCGTCGACCTCGCCCGCGGACATCAGCTGGGCGCCTGGGCGGCGGTCGCCGGCGTCGGGGGAGCCGCCTACCTGGCGGGGATCGTCATCTTCTCGCGCCGGACCTGACCGCCGGCCCGGGGCGCGTGTGGTCAGGGTCAGTCTTCGCCCTTTTCGATGAGCCGGGAGAGGGCTTTGCTGATCGGCGTGGCGGTCAGGCCGACCTGCCAGGGCCGGGCGCCGTGGTCGGCCAGATTCGCCCCTACCGGCTCCGGCTCCGGCGGCTCCGGCGGCCGCCAGGCGACCCTGCGCACCACATCCGGCGGCAGCAGGTTCTCGGCCGGCAGGCAATGCTCGTCGGCAAGCGCCGCGACCACCGTCCGCACCGCCGCCAGGCGGCGAGCGGCCACCGGGTCGCGTTCCGCCCAGCGGTGGGCGGGCGGCGGGCCCTCGGGCAGCGGGGATGTGGTCCCGGGCAGATCCGGCTCCGCCTGGAGGCGGGCGCGGTCCACCGCGCGCTGCCAGTCGGGGGCGTGCCGGCGGGCGCCCCGGCCCCGGAAGCCGGCCAGCTCGGTCAGGTCATGCTGGGTCCCTGGCACGGCCCGGGCGGCCTCCACGATCGCCGCGTCGGGCAGCACCCGGCCGGGGGACAGGTCCCGCCTGCGGGCGACCTTGTCGCGTTCCAGCCAGAGCTCGCGGACGACGGCGAGGCCGCGGCGCGTGTGCACCCGGTGGATGCCGGACGTGCGGCGCCAGGGGTCCGCCCGGGGCGGCGGCGGCTTCGCCGCGAGCACCGCCGCGAACTCCTGCCGCGCCCACTCGGTCTTGCCCTGCTCGGTGAGTTCGGCCGCGAGCGCGTCTCGCAGCTCGACCAGGACCTCCACGTCCAGGGCGGCGTACCGGAGCCAGTCGGTGGGCAATGGGCGGGTCGACCAGTCCGCCGCCGCGTGGCCCTTCTCCAGCGTCCACCCCAGCACGGTCTCCACCAGCACCCCGAGCCCGACCCGGGGGTAGCCGAGCAACCGCCCGGCGAGTTCGGTGTCGAACAGCTCACGCGGCTGGAACCCGAGTTCGGCCAGGCAGGGCAGGTCCTGCGAGGCGGCATGCAGCACCGCCTCGCAGCCGCCGACTCCGGCGTCCAGCCCGGACAGGTCCGGGCAGGCCACCGGGTCGATCAGCACCGTGCCAGCCTTGTGGCGTCGCAGCTGGACCAGGAAGGCGCGGTGGCCGTAGCGGTAGCCGGAGGCCCGCTCGGCGTCCACCGCGAGCGGGCCCTCACCGGCGGCTAGCGTGGCGATCGCCGCGGCGAGAGCCGGTGCCGTGGTCACCAGCGGGGGGAGCCCCTCACGCGGCTCCAGCAGCGGCACCGGTGCACGCTCGGGCGCGGCTTCGGTATCCGCCTGCTCGGGCTGGTCCTGCGTCATGGGGCGCGCCGACGGGCAGGAGGCCGGAGCGCGGTCACCCCCGCCACCAGCGGAGGCAGCCCGGCGGCGGCGCAGATAGCCCCGCACCAGGCAGCGAGGTGACCATCCAGCCCCGCCTGCTGGCCCGCATCGGATTCAGCCGCATCGGGTTCAGCCGCATCGGGTTCAGCCGCCGGGGTGGGCGCACCGGGCGGTCCGTCCAGGCCCGCCGTTTCCAGCGGCGACCAGGAGGCCCGCAGCTCGAAGCCGGTCGTCTGCGGCTCCTCTCGTTTGGCGCCGAATCCCTCGGTGACCACCCGGGTCACCGTCCCGCTGGGCGCCGCGTAACCGGTGGTGCGGGCGTCGAGCGCCTCGGTCAGCCATGACCAGGCGACCTCGCCCAGCATCGGGTCGGCGGCGATCTCCGGCTCCAGGTCGGCGCGGATGTAGACGATGACGCGCAGCGGGCCCGCCCAGCCGCGCTGGCCGGCCGGGTCGTAGAGCAGCACGAACCGGCCGGAGGCGACCTCGTTGCCGCCCACCCGGGCGGTCGTGGCGAACGCGGTCGCGAAGGGGGCGAGGGTCCGCGGCGCGGGCACGTCCTCGAAGGTCAGTTCCGGCCGGACGGCGCATACCTGCTCCTGGCCGGACCGCAGGCCCGCGACCGCAGCTGTGAATGCGGCGGCTGCCTCGTCACCTGGTGGCGTGACTCCGCCGACCTGCCTCATGATCCGAGCGTACGTCGTAGCTGCTCGCTCTCACGCAACCTGGCCGGGCAGATCCGGCAACAATTGCGCGTCAGCGTGATAGAGCACGAAACCCGCCAGCAGGCCGGAGCCACATCCGGTGCAGGACCACTCGGGGCACTCCCCGTCCGGCGAATCCGGGCAGCTGCCCGGGCCGTCGTGGTGCTGCTCGAACAACCGCTCGCCGCCGCACTCGCTGCACGGGCGGAACGTCTGGGCCATGTCCGGTGACCTCCCTCGGCCGCCGGGTTCGCCGCGGGCAGAGGTTCCGGGGAGCACCGCTGCGGCGCCCGGCTGGACACGATGGTGACATGCCCCGGCGCCATGACGGTGGATCTCAGTCGGCGTGTCCCCGGGCTGTGAGATGATCACCAGCGTGACGGCCCCGACGTCGGAGTCCCCCTTCCTGCGTGCCTGCCGCCGCCAGCCGGTCCCGCACACCCCGGTCTGGTACATGCGGCAGGCGGGCCGGTCGCTGCCGGAGTACCAGGCGGTCCGCAAGCGCAAGTCGATGCTCGCCGCTTGCATGTCGGCCGACCTGATCACCGAGATCACCCTGCAGCCGATGCGCCGTTACCACGTTGACGCGGCGATCGTGTTCAGCGACATCGTCGTCCCGCTCCGGGCGGTCGGCGTCGACGTGGACATCAAGGCCGGGGTCGGGCCGGTGATCGGCCGGCCCATCCGCAACCAGGCCGGCCTGGCCCGGCTGCGTGACCTCCACCCTTCCGACGTGCCCTATCTGACCGAGGCGATCACCGCACTGGTGGCCGAACTGGGCGGCACCCCGCTGATCGGGTTCGCCGGTGGCCCGTTCACGCTCGCCTCCTACCTGGTCGAGGGCGGGCCGTCCAAGAACCAGGAGCGGACCAAGGCGCTCATGTACGGCGACCCCGGGCTGTGGGACGCGCTGCTCACCCGGCTCACCGACATCACCATCTCGTTCCTGCGGATCCAGGTCGGGGCCGGCGCCACCGCTGTCCAGCTGTTCGACTCCTGGGCTGGCACCCTCAGTCCCGAGGACTACCGGGCGGCGGTGCTCCCGTACAGCAAGCGGGTCTTCGCGGCCCTGGCGGAGACGGGGGTGCCGCGGATCCACTTCGGGGTCGGCACCGGGGAGCTCCTGGGGCTGATGAGCGAAGCCGGGGCGGACGTGGTCGGTGTCGACTGGCGGGTCAGCCTGGACGAGGCGGTCCGCCGGGTCGATATCGGCACCGCGCTGCAGGGCAACCTGGACCCGGCAGTGCTGCTGGCACCCTGGGACGTGGTCCAGCGGCGGGCCAGGGACGTGCTGTCCCGTGGCCGCGCCGCTGAGGGCCACGTCTTCAACCTTGGGCACGGGGTGCTGCCCGAGACCGACCCGGATGTGCTGGCCCGCCTCACCGACTTCGTGCACGAGGAGTCGGCACGCGAGCCGTAGGGCTCACCCGGCCGGCTGTGCCGGGCCTGCCCCGGCCCGCCGCCGTGCCAGCCGCCTGCGGCCCCAGAGGAGGCCGGCGACCGCGACTGCCGCGAATGCCGCGAACGGCAGCGCCGCGCCGATCCCGGTGAGCAGCCACGATGTCACCTGCCGGAGTGCGTGCCAGCCGGCCGCCAGCCCCCCGGTGAACCCACCGGCCAGCTTCACCGGCCGCGGCGGCGGCGGCGGGCGCTTGCTGACCAGCTGCACCGTGACGGTCGCGTAGGTGGTCTCATGCGCGAGTGCCCGCTGCTGGGACTGCAGCGCCTCCAGGTTCGACTCCTCAGAGTTGATCTGGTCCTGGACCATGAGCAGGCTGCTGACCGAGCCGGCCCGCGCCAGCAGCTTGCGCAGCTGGGTGATCGCGGCCTGCGCCGAGGTGACCCGGCTGGTCACGTCGGCGACGGTCTGGGTGACGTCCTGTGCATGCTGGGACAGCGAGATCCGGGTGCCCAGCCGCGTGGACAGCGCCCCGAGTGCGTCCTGGTAGCCGCCGACCGGGATCTTCAGCTCGATAAGCACCGTGGAGTCCGCCGGGTGGGCGTGATTGAGCAAGGTGGTCTCGCTCGACACGTAGCCGCCGGCGGTGCCGGCCAGCTGGGCGGCGCGGGCGGCGGCCGCCCGGACGTCGGCGGCGCGCACGGTCATGCTGGCGGTGTAGATGATGGCCTGGCCGGGGGCGGGCAGGGCGGTGAGCCGGGCCGGCGAGCCGGGGGCGCGGACGGCGGCCGGGGCCATTTCGGGCGCCGCGCCGGCCATGGCGGCCGAGTGGGGGGCGCCGGCCATGCCAGCCGCCGTGTTACCAGAGCTGGCCGAGCAGCCGGCGAGGGCCAGGCAGGCGCCGGCGCCGAGGGCGGCGGCAGCGGCCAGTGCCCGCGTACGGGCCGCTGGCGATGCGGTGAGAGCGTGCAGTCGTGCTGTCATGCCGATCGGACGCCAGCCGGGCGTGCCCGGTTCCGCCCGGCCGGGTCACGAACTGGCATCAGGGCCCGGCTGGGTCTCCCCGTTCAGGTCGCGGCGCATGCACACCCGGGCCAGGGCCTCCCGGCCGCTGCCGGGACCACCAGCCTGGAGCGCTGCGAGGCCCGGGGTGATCTCGGCCGCCGTCAGCTCACGGAAGCCGAGCCGCTCGTAGTACGGCGCGTTCCAGGGCACTCCGCGGAATGTGACGAGCGTCAGCGCGGGCATGCCATGCTCGGCTGCCCAGCCCGCCACGTGATCGAGCAGCAGGGCGCCGATCCGCTGGCCGGCGTGCGCGGGATGCACGCTGACCTGCTCGATGTGGGCGCACCCGTCCACCACGTCAGCCACCACGAAACCGACCGGCTCGTCGTGTTCGTCCACGGCCACCCAGGCCCTGCCCGCCTGCCGGTACCCCGACAGGGACTCGGCGGGCAGTGGCGAGCTCTCGGCGACGGCTGTCATCCCGACGTCCCGGAAGGCGTCGCCCGCAGCCAGCTGGATCGCCTGCAGCCGGCCCACGTCCCCGGGCCGTGCGCGGCGCACCGACACCGCAGCGGGTTCCGAGGCCATGGGACAGAAGTATGGCATTCACCCCGGGTAGCCCATCAATAGCTAAAGGCCGGCAACTCGCGGCCGGGGCAGGCCGTAGCCCGCGGCCAGGGCACGCCAGCCGGCGGGCGGGATGAGCGGGCGGGATGAGCGGCAGCCTGCGGCCGGGGCGGGCCGCAACGCCGGGGCCTGCCGGTTCGCGATCGGGCGGTGAAGTCTGCCAGGGTGGACGGGTGGAGGACTCCGCCCGGCCCAGGGTCGCGATCGTCGGCGGCGGCATCGCCGGGCTGGCTGCCGCGTATTTCCTGGGCGAGACCGGCTTCCTGGGCGAGACCGGCGCGAGCGTGACCGTGCTGGAGGGCAGCGCCCGGCTCGGCGGAAAGCTCGCCGTCTCGCCGGTGGCCGGCCTGGATGTGGACGAGGGCGCGGAGGCGCTGCTCACCCGGCGGCCGGAAGGCACCGACCTGGTGCGGGCGGCCGGCCTCGCTGGTGACCTGGCTGGCCCGGCCACCACGGCGGCCACGATCTGGAGCCGGGAGACGATGCGGCCGCTGCCACGGCGCCAGTTCATGGGCGTGCCCGCCGATCTCGACGACCTGGCCGCCTGCGGGCTGCTGTCACCGGCAGGCCTGGCCCGGGCACGCGAGGACCTCGGCCTGCCCGCCACCGCGCGCGAGGGCGATGTGGCGGTGGCCGACTACGTGGCGGCCAGGTTCGGCCCGGAGGTCGTGGACCGCCTGGTGGACCCACTGCTCGGCGGGGTGTACGCGGGGCGGGCGCAGGAGCTGTCATTCGAGGCGACCCTGCCGGCCCTGGCGGCCCAGTCCGGCCGGCACGCCTCGCTGGCGCGGGCGGCAGCGACGCTGGTGCCCGCGCCCAGGCCGGGGCCGGGGCCGGCGTCGGGGCAGCAGGCCGGCGACGCCGGGGTCTTCGCCACGCTCACCGGCGGCCTGGGCACCCTGCCCGCCGCCGTGGCCGCCGGGTCGGGGGCGGCTATCCGCACGGGCGCCATGGTCCGCGAGCTCACCCGCACCCCGGCGGGCTGGCGGCTGACCATAGGCTCCGCTCACGCCCCGTCCTACCTCGACGCCGACGCGCTGGTGCTGGCGGTCCCGGCCACGCCCGCGGCCAGGCTGCTGGCCGGGCTGCCCGGCGCGGCCAGCGCGCGGGTGGCCCTGGCCGAGATCCCCTACGCCAGCATGGCGGTCGTCACCCTGGCCTACCCGGCTGATGCCTTCCCGTCGCCGCCGGGGTCCAGCGGCTACCTCGTGCCCGCCGTCGACGGCCATCCGGTGAAGGCGGTCACCTTCTCGTCGGTCAAGTGGCCGCACCTGCACGCGGCCGGCCCGGGCCTGGTCGTGGTGCGCTGCTCGCTCGGGCGGATCGGGGACGAAGGGGTGCTCCAGCGCGACGACGGCGACCTGGCCGCGCTGGCCGCCGCCGACCTGGCCGCCGCGACCGGGGTAGGCGGCCGGCCGGCCGCGGTCAGGGTGACCCGGTGGGGCGGCTCCCTGCCCCAGTACACCGTCGGCCATCTGGCGCGGGTGGAGCGGATCCGGGCCGACGTGGCCCGCCAGCCCGGCCTGGCCGTCTGCGGCGCCGCCTACGACGGCATCGGGATCCCCGCCTGCATCGCCACCGCCCGCGCGGCGGCCGGCCAGATCGCCGTCTACCTGCGCGAGAGATCACCCGTGTGATGGCCGACAATGGTGACATGACTTCCCGCGACGACAGGCCGGCGGGCCAGCGGCCACGAGCCCGCGACCTGAACGAGCTGATCCGGTACACGATGTGGTCGGTGTTCCGGGTGAGCGATCCGGCGGCCCTGGACGCGGGCGCCGACGGCCGTGACGCCCTCGCCGCCGAACTGGACGGGCTCCTCGATCAGGCCGCCGGCAAGGGCGTCATCACCCGTGGCTGCTACGACGTGCAGGGCCTGCGGGCCGACGCGGACTACATGTTCTGGTGGATCGCCCCCGGGCCCGATGACCTGCAGGAGCTGTACGCGCGGTTCCGGCGCACCAGGCTCGGCCGTGCCAGTGAGCCGGTGTGGTCGGTCATGGCGCTGCACCGCCCGGCCGAGTTCAACAAGGGGCACATCCCGGCGTTCCTCGCCGACGAGCCGGCGCGTGCCTACGTGAGCGTGTACCCGTTCGTGCGCTCCTACGAGTGGTATCTGCTCGACCCGGCTGAGCGCCGTGCACTGCTCGCCGAGCACGGCATGATGGCGCGCGACTACCCTGACGTCCGTGCCAACACCGTTGCCTGCTTCGCGCTGAACGACTATGAGTGGATGCTCGCATTCGAAGCTGACGAGCTGCACCGGATAGTCGATCTCATGCGGCATCTGCGGGGAGCCCGGGCCAGGCTGCACACGCGGGTGGAGATCCCCTTCTACACCGGCCGCCGCAAGCCCGTGCGCGAGCTGATCGCCTCGCTCCCGTAGCGTCCGCCCGTCACCGCATGGCAGCGAGCGGGTGGCCGGCGGCTACTTCTCCTTCTCCTGGGTCCAGTGCGGGCGGCGGAACAGCCGGCCGAGCAAGTCGTGCAGCGACCCGCCGGTGTCCTCGAGCGCGTCCACCCGGTACACGGGCGCCCCGTCCGGGGCCGGCAGCAGCGCCGCCTGGGACTTGTCGATGGTGCACCGGATGTAGGCGGCGGTGATGACCTCGATCTGGTCGGCGTCGATGAAGCGGAGCCCGCCGCTGGTGGCGACCACAATGCCGTCGAACAGGTCGATTTCCTCGACCTTGAGCACGTGCTCCAGGGTGCCGATCTCGCCACCATCGCTGGTGAACACGGGCGTGCCGGGAGCGGCCGCCTCGTACGAGATCGCTGGTTCCGCGTCCGTCGCCACCGTGGTCATCCTTCCGTCGAGGGCTCGAGGGTGAGCGAGACCGAGTTGATGCACCACCGCTGGTCGGTCGGCACCTGGTAGCCCTCGCCCTCGAACACGTGCCCGAGGTGGGAGTCGCAGCGGGCGCACCGCGCCTCGGTCCTGGTCATGCCGAGCGAGCGGTCCTCGATCAGCACCACCGCATCGCCGCTGCTGGGCTGGTAGAAGCTCGGCCAGCCGCAGTGGGAGTCGAACTTCTCCCGCGACCGGAAGAGCTCAGTGCCGCACGCCCGGCAGTGGTAGACGCCCTCGGTCTTCGTGTCGGTGTACTCACCCGTGAAGGGCGCTTCGGTGCCCGCCTGCCGGAGCACCCGGTACTCGTCCGGCGTGAGCTGCTCCCGCCATTCCTCATCTGTTCGCTGGACCTTGTCCATGCAGCCGAGACTACCGGCGCCCCAGGACCCGATACCGTCGACACCGTCGACACCCGCGGAGGGACCTCCATGCAGTGGCTGAACGAGCCTGCCAGCTGGCAGCGAAGCGGCGAAGTGCTCAGGGTGAACGTCGACCCTGGCACGGACTTCTGGCGGGCCACCGGTTACGGCTACATCCACGACAACGGCCACGTGTACGGCGAAGTGCTGCCGGGGGACCTCGATGTGTCGGTACGGGTGCGGGGCAGCTTCGCCAGCCAGTACGACCAGGCCGGGATCATGCTCCGGGTGGACGAGGGGACCTGGCTGAAGACCGGGGTGGAGTACTTCGAGGGACGGCCCCGCCTCAGCACGGTGCTGACGCTGGGCTGGTCGAGCTGGATGGTGGCCGATCTGCCGTCCGACCTCGACGAGCTGACCCTGCGGGTGTCGCGCCGGGGGGAGGCGGTGGAGGTCCGTTACAACGCCGGGGACGGCCCGGCGGAGCTGGCCGCGCTGGTGTTCCTGCCGCCCGACCAGGAGGTCCTGGCCGGGATCGTGTGCGCCGCCCCGGAGGGTAAGGGGTTCGGTGTGGCCTTCCACGATCTGCGGATCGTCGGCCGGGAGTGGAACGGCGCGGCGGCCGGAGATCCGGGCCAGTGGGCCGACGAGCCCGCCGCTGACCAGGTCCCGGAGTGGGCCAGCAGCGGGCCCGGCGAGGTGCCCTCGGCGTGGGGCGACGAGCGGGCCGCGGACCTGGCGCCAGCCAGTGGCTCCGGCCTGGCCAGCGACTCCGGTTTGGCCAGCACAGCGCCGCCTCGGGGCGGCGCTGAGTCAGCCGAGCGCCCGCCCTGGGGCGGCGACCAGTCCGGGGAGCGCATGCCGTGGGAGGACGAGCAGCCGGGGGATGCCGTCGCCGACTGGTCGCAGCCGCAGGCCACTGACCCGGCCGCGGACTGGGAGCGGCTGTCACTGAGCGTAACCGGAGCCTGGTCCACCAGCCTGGACGGTGACACCGCCAGCACGGCGGAACAGGACCCGCCGGACAGCTCTGGCGGCCTGGGCGACCTCGGCGCAGGCAGCCAGGGACGCCCGGAGAGCGCCGGGAACACGAGAAGCAAGGGCAGCACGGGCAGCGGCAAGCTGCCTGAGTCGCTGGCCGACGACCTGACCGATCCCGCTCTGCCCGCGACCAAGCCGGCGGAGGCGACCGCGCCCGCCCCGAAGCCCGCCACGTCGGCGCGGCGGCGCACCAAGGCGAAGCTGCCCGCACCCCGGCAGCCCACCACCGCCGGTTCGTCGGACCCGGCGGACGCGGCCGAGGAGTGGATCAGCCTGCTCACCGCCGACCCGGTGGAGGAGTGAGCCCGGGCACCGCCGGTCAGAGCGTGATCTGGTAGTCCGGCTCGGCCCGGTCGCAGAACCGCAGTTCGGTGTGCTCCACCCGGCCCGCCGCCTGCAGGTCCGGCAGCACCGCCATGAGCGCGTCGAGGTGGTCCCGGCGGGCGGCGACCACCAGCGCCCGGACCGGTGTCCGCATGGACATCCGGGCACCGGACTTCGCGCCGCGGATCGCGGCGATGGCCGCCGAGGCGGCAGTAAGGATCCCGGCATCCGCACCGTCGGTGGCGGGCAGCACCTCCGCCGGGTCCGGCCAGGCGGCCCGGTGCACCGAGCCCTCCAGCCACCACGACCACACTTCCTCGGTGACGTACGGCAGGAACGGGGCGAACAGCCGCAGCACCGCCGACAGGGCGAGCCGCAGCGCGGACCGGGCGGACCAGGCGGGCCCATCGCCACGCTCGCCGTAGGCCCGGTCCTTGACCAGTTCCAGGTAGTCGTCACAGAAGAACCAGAAGAACTCCTCCGCCGCGGCCAGCGCCCCAGCGTGGTCGTAGGCCTCGAATGCCCGGGTGCACTGCGTGATCACTTGCGCCAGCCGGCCGAGCATCGCGCTGTCGAGCGGTTCGGTGACAGCCGCCGGCCCTTCTCCGGACGGCCCTTCTCCGGACGGCAGAGCTCCGGACGGCAGAGCTCCGGACGGCAGGTCGCCGGATGGGCCAAGCGCGAGCACGAAACGGCTAGCGTTCAGAATCTTGATCGCCAGCCTCCGCCCCACCTTGAGCTGGGCCGGATCGAAGGTCATGTCCACACCGAGGCGGCCGCTGGCCGCCCAGTACCGGACCGCGTCGCTGCCGTTGCGGCGCAGCGAGTCCATGGGTGTGACCACGTTCCCCGCGGACTTCGACATCTTTTTCCGGTCCGGGTCGAGGACCCAGCCGGACAGCGCCGCGTGCCGCCAGGGCAGGGAGCCGTCTTCCAGATGGGAGCGCAGCAGCGTGTAGAACAGCCAGGTCCGGATGATCTCGTGCGCCTGCGGCCGCAGGTCCATCGGCAGCACCCGGCCGGCCAGGTCGTCGTCGATGCTCCACCGGGCGGCGATCTGCGGCGTCAGCGAGGACGTGCCCCAGGTATCCATCACGTCCGGGTCGCCGGCGAACCCGCCGGGCTGGCCGCGCTGGCCGGGGTCGTATCCGGGGGGCGGGTCGGCCATCGGGTCCACCGGCAGGTCGGCGTCGGCCGGCACGATCGGCGTGTCGTAGCGGGGCTGCCCCCCGGCGTCGAGCGGGTACCAGACCGGGATCGGCACGCCGAAGAAGCGCTGCCGGCTGACCAGCCAGTCGCCGTTCAGGCCGCTCACCCAGTTCTCGTACCGGGTCCGCATGTAGGCGGGGTGCCAGTCGATCTGGCGGCCAGCCTCGAGCAGGGCCTGCGCCAGTTCCGGGTCGCGGCCCCCGTTGCGCAGGTACCACTGCCGGCTGGTGACGATCTCCAGCGGCTGGCTGCCCTTCTCGTAGAAGTTGACGGCGTGCCTGACCGGCTCGGGACCCGCCAGCAGGTCCCCGGCGGTGCGCAGCAGGCCGGTGATCCGCTGGCGGGCGCCCGCTGTGGTCTCGCCGGCCAGCTGTCGGTAGGCGGCACGCCCGGCACGGCTGGTGATCGCCGCTGGCGGGCTGGCCACGAACCGGCCGTCCCGGCCCAGCACCGGCCGGGCCGGCAGGCCAAGCTCCCGCCACCAGGTGACGTCGGTGGCGTCGCCGAACGTGCACACCATCGCGATCCCGGTGCCCTTGGCCGGGTCGGCCAGATGGTGGGCCAGCACCGGCACCTCCACCCCGAACAGCGGCGAACGCACCGTCGTCCCGATCAGGGCGCTGTAGCGCTCGTCGCCGGGCCGCGCGACCAGCGCGACACAGGCGGGCAGCAGTTCGGGGCGGGTGGTCGCCACCGGCACCAGTTCGCCGTCGCCGGCCTGGAAGGCGATCCGGTAGTAGGCGCCGGCCACCTCCCGGTCCTCCACCTCCGCCTGGGCGACCGCGGTCTGGAAGGTCACGTCCCACAGGGTCGGCGCCTGCGCCGGGTATGCCTCGCCGCGGGCCAGGTTGCGCAGGAAGCCGCGCTGGGAGATGGCACGGGAGTGCTCGTCGATGGTCCGGTACATGGTGGACCAGTCCACCGACAGGCCGAGCCGCCGCCACACCTCCTCGAACGCCTGCTCATCGAGGTCGGTCAGGCGCTCGCACAGCTCCACGAAGTTGCGCCGGGACACCGGGACCTGGTCCTGGCCGGGGCTGGCCGGCGGCACGAAGCCCGGGTCGTAGGGGAGCGACGGGTCACACCGGACGTGGAAGTAGTTCTGCACCCGGCGCTCGGTCGGCAGCCCGTTGTCGTCCCACCCGATCGGGTAGAACACCTCTTTGCCACGCATGCGCTGGTAACGCGCGACCGTGTCGGTGTGGGTGAACGAGCAGACGTGCCCGATGTGCAGCTTGCCGCTGACAGTCAGCGGGGGCGTGTCAATGGCGAACACATCGCCACGAGACGCGGAACGGTCAAACTTGTACTACGCCCGACTCTTCCCACCGGCGTGACCACTTGTCCTCGATGCCGTCAAGCGAGGGCTTGTCCGGCACGAGGCTGGCCTGGCGCACCCGCGGCTCGCGGCCCGGGCGGGAGTCGGTGCTCATGGCCGACAGGGTAGCGTAACCTCCGCGCCCGCGCTGACGGCGCGCCCTTTGCCGTTGTTTGACCATGATCGAGTGGACCGCCATACTTCCCCCCACTGGGCCGTCCAATTGGAGGGGAAATGCCGCAGGTGCGCCGCTGGCTCCGCACTGCTCCGGTCCTGGCAAGCTCGCTGGTCCTGGCCGGATCCCTGCCTACGCTCGCGCCGGTCAGCGCCGCCGCGGCCACCTGCACCTGGGACGGCGTCCAGCCGCCCGGCGTCGGCAGCGCGGGGAACTCGCTCCTGGCGGTGGCGCTCACCTCCCGCTGCAACGGCTGGGCGGCCGGGGACTACTGGAACGGCGCTAAGAACCAGACCCTGATCGACCACTGGAACGGGACCTCCTGGTCGGTGCAGACCAGCCCGAACGCTGGCAGCCAGGGCAACGAGCTGTTCGCCGTGGCCGCGGTCTCCGCGTCGGACGCCTGGGCGGTGGGCCTGTACGCCAGCACCGTCGAGCAGACCCTGATCCTGCACTGGAACGGCAGTTCCTGGCAGATCCAGTCCAGTCCTAACGCGGGCACCTCCTACAACGAGCTGTTCGCGGTGGCCGCGCCCTCGGCGTCCAGTGCCTGGGCGGTGGGCCACTACTGGAACGGCACCGCC
>DATKRG010000023.1:0-23914 GCA_035532275.1 Streptosporangiaceae bacterium
CCGACTGGCGCACAGTCGTCGACACCAACCTCACCGGCGCGTTCCTGTGCGCTCACCACGCGGTCCAGATCATGAAGGCCCAGGCTCCCCGCGGCGGCCGGATCATCAACAACGGCTCGATATCGGCACACAGCCCCCGCCCGGGCAGCGTCGCCTACACCGCCACCAAGCACGCGATCACCGGGCTGACAAAGTCGATCTCGCTGGACGGCCGCGGTTTCGGCATCGCCTGCGGGCAGATCGACATCGGGAACGCCGCCACCGACATGACCGGGGCGATGACCCACGGCGTGCCACAGGCCGACGGCTCGCTGGCTCCTGAGCCCACCTTCGACGCCCAGCACGTCGCGGCCGCCGTGCTCTATATGGCGAGCCTGCCGCTGGACGCCAACGTGCAGCTCCTCACCATCACCGCCACGACGATGCCCTTCATCGGCCGGGGATGACCGGCTGGCCTCGTCGCGGGTCAGCCGCCCAGCATGAGGCTCGCGCAGTGCTCGCCGATCATCATGGCGGGGGCGTTGGTGTTCCCGCCGACGATGCCCGGCATGATCGACGCATCGGCGACGCGGAGCCCGTCAACACCCCGGACCCGCAGCGCCGGATCGACCACGGCCTGCTCGTCCGCCCCCATCCGGCAGGTGCCGACCGCGTGGTACACCGACGTCGCGCGGTTCGGCAGCTCCTTGGCCAGCGCCGCCCGGTCCGGGTACTCAGGTCCAGGTGAGAGCTCGAGCTCGACACCACCAGCGATGACCTTGCTGGCCATCACCTCGCGGACCAGCTCCATCCCGTCCAGCAGCAGCCTGCCGTCGTCGGGCTCGGTCAGGTAGCCCGGGTCGATGACCGGCGCCGCGGCCGGGTCAGCGGAGGCGAGGCGGAGCGTGCCACGGCTCTTGGGGTAGATGAGCGTCGGCATGATCGTCAGGGCGGAGCGCTTGTCGACCTTGTGCCTGGTGGGCGCGTCCTGGTTGGGGAACGGGTACGACCAGGGCAGCGTGTGGATCTGGATGTCGGGGATCTGCCCGGCCTGCGGGCTGCGGACGAAACCGACGGCCTCGAAGACCGTGCGGCCCATCCAGGTGTCGCCCCGGACCGCCTCCTTGATCACGCCGCCGGCGAAGTAGGGCGTGGTGCCGCGGTTGCGGGCCGACTTCATGACATAGGTCATGGGCACGAACATGTGGTCGTGCAGGTTGTCGCCGACCGGCAGGTCGGCGACAACGCCGATGCCGTGGCCGCGCAGGTGCTCGGCGGGGCCGACGCCCGACAGCATCAGGATCTGCGCCGAGCCGTACACCCCGGCACACAGGATCACTTCCTTGGTGGCCCGGATCGTGTCGCACCCGGCCTCGGTGACGACTTCGACGCCGGTGGCCCGGCCATCCTCGATCACGACCCGGGCGATCAGTGAACGGGTGCGGACGGCGAGGTTCGGCAGGCCGTGGCCGTCCAGGTAGCCGACGGACGAGCTGTAGCGGAGGCCACCGGAGACGTTCTGCTGGAAAACCGAGACGCCTTCCTGGGACGCGCCGTTGTAGTCGTCGATCGTGGGCGCGCCCGTGGTCTTGGTCAGGGCCTCGATGAAGGCCTGCGAGGCCTCGGTCAGATCCTTCTGCCGGGTCACCTGGATCGGTCCGCCAGCTCCGCGCAGGTCGGTGCCGCCGTCCTCCCAGCTCTCCATCCGCTTGAAGCTCGGCAGCACGTCAGCGTAGCTCCACCCCGCGCAGCCGGCCGCGGCCCAGTCGTCATAGTTCTTGCGGTTGCCGCGGACGAACAGCATGCCGTTGATCGAGCCGGAACCGCCGAGCACCCGGCCGCGGGGCTGGGGGATCTTGCGGTCCAGCGCACTGGGCTGGGGGGCCGTGTAGTAGCCCCAGTCCAGGCGCTTCTTCAGTGCCGGGACGTTGTGGAAGATGGCGATCATGCCGGGCTTGCGCACCAGCCGCGTGCTGTCCGGCCCGCCGGCCTCCAGCAAGATGACGCTGGCGCCTGACTCGGCGAGGCGCCTCGCCAGCACGCAGCCGGCGCTGCCGGCCCCAGCAACGACGTAGTCGGCGACCTGATCCATGGGGTCCTCGCAACGGCACGTGAGATGACCGCGGGCTGCCCCGGACTCTATGCCTCCGCACCGCGCAAGACAAGAACACGTTCTAGTTTCATGCGGTGCGGCGCCGGTGCCGCACCGCACGGCCCCGGTAAGCGGCGAACGCGCCAGCGGTGGCAAGCGCGGCGGCCGTCCACAATCTCGGGTTCGTCCGGGCCGGCTGCTTGCGCAGCGTCAGTGGCATCACATCGAGGTGGACCGCCGTGGTCCCGGTGCCGGTCTGCTGGCTGAACAGCACACGGGCCGAGCCGATCCCGTACTCGGACAGGTCGATCCGGAACGCGTACGGGTCCTTGTCGTCGTCGGGGTGCAGCACGAAGCCCCGGTAGAGCGCCGGGACCGGGGTCAGGCCGCGGAGCATGAGCTGGCCGCCGCGGACGAAAACCTCCGCGCCAGCACCCAGCATGCCCCGCATGCGGGCATCGGTGACCGGGCCGGGCAGGCTGTACCAGCCGCAGACGTCGCCCCATATCTCGGGATGCTGCGGAACGCCGGTCCGGATCGACTCGCCCGGGACACCCAGCAGGTGGCTGAGCAGCCCCGCCGTTTCGGCCGGCAGCCAGAACATCGCCAGGCGGGCCCCGTTGGTGAAGGCGATCACGCCAACGCCATCGCCCGGTGCGAGGAAGATCTGCGAGTTGAAGCCGGGCAGTATGCCCTGATGCTCGATGAGGGGGTGCCCACCGGCGCTGCCGCGGAAGAACGCCAGCCCCATCCCCGGTATCCGCGGGTCGGGCTGGTACTGCGGCTCGAACATGGTGGCCAGCGTGGCCGGCTTGAGCACCGAGCCATGCTCGTTGCCGCCACCGCCAAGCAAAGCCGCGGCATAACGGGCCATGTCCGCCGGCGTCGAGTAGGCCGAGGCGGCCCCGGCGGTCACCATCTCGCGGTGGGTGACCGCTATGGCGCCCCGCGAGCGCAGGGTGTAGCCCGTGGCCAGGCGCGACTGGTCCAGCTCGGAGCGGTCAAGGCTGGTGCTGGTCATGCCCAGCGGCTCGAAGACATGCTCACGCAGGTAGCGCTCCAGCGGCTGCCCGCTCACATCCGCGACGATCTGCCCGGCCGTGGTCGGCCCGTGGTTGGTGTAGGTGAACCTGGTACCCGGCTCGGCCCCGATCCGCAGGCCCCGCCGGTAGAACTCGTCGAGAGAGGGCACCGGCTGTCCCGCCGGCACGCTCTCCCCGAAGTCGGGACGGAACACGCCTGAGGCGTGCGCGACCTCGCCGATGCCGGCGGTGTGGGTGAGCAGGTGCCGTACGGTGGCCGGCCGGAAGCTGGCCCTGGCGGGGATCAGCCGGTAGGCGCGCAGGTAGCTGCTGGCCGGCGCGTCCAGGTCGATCAGCCCCTGCTCACACAGCTGCATCACGGCGATCGCGGTGAAGGTCTTGGTGATGGAGGCGACCCGGAAGATCGTGTCCGGGGTGACCGGTGTGCCGGCCGCGATGTCGGCGGCCCCGTGCCCGTGGAAGAACTCCAGGTGCCCGTGGCGGACCACGCCTACCGCCAGGCCGACAGCGGGCCAGCGGTTGAGGATCTCACCGACCTTGGCTGTCAGGTCGCGCTCACCAACTGCGGGCATGGCTCCCCCTTTCACCCAGCTGCCGGGCAAGCCACCGCCGGCTCCTGACGGCAGGGCCTGACGGCAGGGCCTGACACCGAGACTGCTCCCGTGACGGCCAGCGAACACGAGTCGCCTGGCCTGTGCTTACGGGCCGAACGTCCCCCGCCCGCGGCAGCGCATCACGGCCGCGGCTACCCGCGGCAGGCATCACGGCGCGGCTACCCGCGGCAGGCGTCACGGCGCGGCTACCCGCGGGCTGGCCGCCGGGCCGCTGCCTGTGTCTCGGTGCCGAGCGCCGCTGGCGGGAAGCCATCGGCCAGCGCCGCGACAGCTGCGTCCAGATAGACGGTGAGGTCGGCGTCCGCGCGGGCACACCAGCGGTCGTAGGCAGCCCGGCAGACCGCGAGCGTGGCGCGGCCCACCGCCAGCGGGTAGAGCGAGCCGGCGGGCTGGCCGACCCGGGTCGCGGTGAAATCGCTGATCGCCCGCTCCCAGGCGTCGTAATGGACGGCCGCGCTGGCCTGCAGGGCCGGCACCGAGATGATCAGGTTCATCCTGGCCCGCAGTTCCGGGACGTCCTGCGCGCGGTAGTGGTTGGCGGCGACGACCGCCTGCCGGATCGCGTCCATCATCGGCACCGAATCCGGAACGGCGGCCAGCGCCGCCCGGATGGCGTCGACCTCGGCGTCGAACTCACCCCACAGGACGCTGGACTTGGAGCTGAAATAGCGGAAGAACGTCCGCCGGCTCACCCCGGCCTCGGCCGCGATCTGCTCGATCGGGGTCTCGTCGAAACCCTGCTCGGTGAACAGGCGCAAGGCAATCAGTTCCAGCTTCCGGCGGCTGGTTCCCGGGGGCCGGCCCCGCCGCCCGGCGGTGTCCGCCGGACGTGGATCGGCAAGGACCATGCGCCTCACCGGGCCCTTGATTGCGTCACAGGGTGACGTTAACATCTGCGATATTCGGCACCCAGTGACATTATCTGGAGGGCCAGTCGCCGTGAACGCCGTTCCGTCACCGCTGTCGCTGGTAGACCAGCTCACCTGTGGCCTGGCCGCGCCGATCTGCCTGACCTGGGAGCTGACCTACGCCTGCAACCTGGCCTGTGTGCACTGCCTGTCCAGTTCCGGGCGCCGCGACCCGCGCGAGCTCTCCACCGCCGGATGCCTGGCTGTGATCGACGAGCTGGAGCGCATGCAGGTGTTCTACGTGAACATCGGGGGTGGCGAGCCCACGGTCCGGCCCGACTTCTGGGAGATCGTCGACTACGCCATCGCTCACCGGGTGGGGGTCAAGTTCTCCACCAACGGGGTGAAGATCACCCCGGCCGTCGCCCGGCGCCTGGCCGGCACCGACTATCTCGATGTGCAGATCTCGCTCGACGGCGCGACCGCCGAGGTCAACGACGCTGTCCGGGGGGCCGGCTCGTACGCGACCGCGATGCGCGCGATCGGCAACCTCGCCGGCGCCGGTTTCGCCGGCTTCAAGATCTCGGTCGTGGTCACCCGCCAGAACGCGGGGCAGCTCGACGAGTTCAAGGCGATCGCCGACCGCTACGGTGCCCAGCTGCGGCTGACCCGGCTGCGCCCGTCCGGCCGGGGTGCGGACGTCTGGCGGGACCTGCACCCGGCCGGGCAGCAGCAGCGGCACCTGTACGACTGGCTGCTGGCCCACGGTGAGCAGGTGCTGACCGGCGACTCGTTCTTCCACCTCGGCGCCTACGGCAGCCCGCTGCCGGGCCTGGGCATGTGCGGTGCGGGCCGGGTGGTGTGCCTGATCGACCCGGTCGGCGACGTCTACGCCTGCCCGTTCACCATCCACGAGGAGTTCCGGGCCGGCAACGTCCGCGGGCCCGGCGGGTTCGCGGCCATCTGGCGGGAGTCGGACCTGTTCGCCGGCCTGCGCCGTCCCCAGTCCGGCGGCGCCTGCCAGTCGTGCGGGGCGTTCGGCTCCTGCCAGGGCGGGTGCATGGCCGCCAAGTTCTTCACCGGCCTGCCGCTCGACGGCCCCGACCCCGAATGCGTGCGCGGACACGGGGAACCGGCGCTGGCGGCCACGGACGCCGCGACAGCGCCCCGGCCAGCCGGCGATCACTCGCACCGGTCACGGCCGGTCCCGGTGACCATCGGCCGCCGCCCGCCCGGCCCCGCAGACCCGGCCAGCTCTGCCACCCGCCGCCCGCCAGTGCACGCGTGCCAGGAGCACCCACTCGCCGGGTCCGGCCTGGCCGGGTACTGAGGCCTGCGCATGCGGCTCACCGACCCGGTGACGCTGGCCGGGTGGACGGCGCAGTCCCGGGTGGTCTTCGGCCCGCACGAGACCAACCTCGGCGACGGCCGCGCATTCTCGGCCCGCCATGTGGCCTACTACCAGCGCCGGGCGCGCGGCGGAGCCGGGGTGATCATCACCGAGACCGCATCGGTGCACACCGGCGACTGGCCCTATGAGCGGGCACCGCTCGCGGCCACCGCCGCGCAGGGGTGGCGGCGCATCGGCGACGCCTGCCAGCCCGGCGGCGCACTGGTCCTGGCCGGGCTCGGCCATACCGGGCTGCAGGGCTCCTCCGCGTACTCCCAGGCGGCGCTGTGGGCTCCGTCCCGCTTCCCCGACCCTGTCAGCCGCGAAACCCCGATGGTGATGGAGCAGCGCGAGATCGATGCCCTGGTCGAGGGTTTCGCCCAGGCAGCAGGCATCGCCGACGACGCTGGCCTGGCCGGTGTCGAGATCGACGCCGGCCCGGGCGCGCTGCTGCGCCAGTTCCACTCCGGGCTCACCAACCAGCGGGCCGACGCCTACGGCAGCGACCGGCTGGCGCTCACCCGGGCGGTCCTGGCCGCGGTCCGGGCCGTGATCGGCTCCGGCCGGGTCCTCGCCCTGCGGCTGTGCTGCGACGAACTGGCCCCCTGGGCCGGGATCACCCCACAGATCGCCGCGGAGCAGGCCGCCGCCCTCGCCCCCCACCTGGACCTGCTGACGGTCGTGCGGGGCGGGCCCTACTCGGCCAGCGCCTACCGGCCCGACGGGCACACCCCGCCGATGGTCAACCTGGACCTGGCCGCCGCGATCCGGGCGTCGGTGGCAGAAGCGGTGCCGGTCGTGCTGCAGGGCAGCGTGGTGGACGTCGCCGCCGCCCAGGCCGCGCTCGACGACGGTGCCGCCGATTTGGCCGAGATGACCCGCGCCCAGATCGCCGACGCGGACCTGGCCGCCAGACTCCGGGCCGGCCAGCAGAGCCGGATCCGCCCGTGCC
Source organism: Streptosporangiaceae bacterium (assembly GCA_035532275.1). Classification (GTDB taxonomy): domain Bacteria; phylum Actinomycetota; class Actinomycetes; order Streptosporangiales; family Streptosporangiaceae; genus UBA9676. The sequence goes on from DATKRG010000023.1 coordinate 6,919, forward strand.
TGCTGTGCAACCAGACCTGCCGGGTCCGCGACAACCGCAACCCGGTGATCACCTGTGTCGGCGACCCGCGCAGCGGCCACGAGACGGACGAGCCCACCGAGGCCAGCGAGCCCGCCGGCGGCTCCCCCGGCCAGGCCCGGCGGGACGTGCTCATCGTGGGCGGCGGGCCGGCCGGCCTGGAAGCCGCCCGCGTGGCCGCGCTGCGCGGGCACACCGTCCGGCTCGCCGAACGGCACGAGCGCCTCGGCGAGACCCTGCGCGCGGCCGCCGCCGGGCCCGGCCGGGAACGCCTGGCGCTGCTGGCCGGCTGGCTCGAAGCCGAGTGCCGGCGGCTGGGCGCCCGGCTGGACACCGGGACCGAGATCACCGCGGCGGACCTGGACGCCGCCCGGGCCAGCGGGACCGCCGTGATACTGGCCACCGGCTCGCGGCCGGCCCCCAGGTTCGCGGCGGACGCGGCCGTGGACGCCCAGGTGGCCCTGTCCGGTGCGGCGCTCCCGGCCGGCCCGGCCGTGGTGCACGACCCGGTCGGCGGGCCGGTGGGCGTGGCCGTCGCCGAGTCGCTGGCCGCGCAAGGCAGGCCGGTCACGATCGTCACCCCGGACCAGGTGGTCGGCACGCAGCTCAGCCGGTCCGGCGACCTCTCCGACGCCAACGTGCGCTTGCAGCGTGCGGGCGTCACCCGGGCGCTGCGCTCCCTGGTACGCGAGGCCGGGAGCGGCACCGTCCTGCTGGAGGACGTCTGGACCGGGCAGCAGCAGCGCATCGACTGCGCGGTCCTGGTCGACTGCGGCCACCGCCTCCCGCAGGAGAGCCTGTACCAGCCGGGCATCCCCCGGGCAGGCGACTGCGTCGCCCCGCGCACGATCGCCGAGGCGGTACTCGAAGGCCGCCGCCGCGCCCAGGAACTGGACGCCCCATGAGCCAGTACAGGTACCTGTTCACGCCGCTGCGGGTGGGGCCGCTGACGCTGCAGAACCGGATCGTCTTCTCGGCCCACCTGACCAACTACGCCACCGACGGCCTCCCGACACAGCAGCACGCCGCCTACTACGCGGCACGGGCGGCGGGCGGGGCGGGCCTGATCATCACCGAGGAACATTCGACCCACCCGACCGACTGGCCGTACGAGAAGCTCATCCACGGCTTCCGCCCCGACGTCGTGGCTGGCTACCGGCAGTTGACCCGCGCCGTCCATTCGTTCGGCGTTCCGGTCTTGGCCCAGCTCAACCACAACGGCGGGCAAGCGTCGGGAATGTACTCGCGGCTGCCGGTGTGGGCGCCGAGCCCGGTTCCCGATCCACTGTTCCGGGAGGTGCCCAAGGCGGTCGAGACGCACGAGATCCGCGAGATCGTCGCCGGTTACGGGCTGGTCGCCAGCCACTGCGCCGACGGCGGCTTCGACGGGGTGGAGCTGCAGTGCTCGCACTCCTCGATCGTGCGCGGGTTCCTGTCCCCCGCCACCAACCTGCGCACCGACTCCTACGGCGGCCCGCTGGCGAACCGGGCCAGGCTGCTGCTGGAGATCATCGACGTGGTCCGCGAGGCGATCGGGCCCGGCCGCGCCCTCGGCGTGCGGATCTGCGGCGACGAGCTGATCGAGGACGGCATCACCATCGACGAGGCGGTAGCCGTCGCCGCGATGGTGGAGGCGACCGGCAAGGCCGACTACATCAACACCTCGATCGGGGTCGCCACCGCGACGCTGTACATGATCGAGGCGAGCATGCGGATACCGCCGGGTTATGCGATGTTCATTCCCGCCTCGATCCGGCGCGCGGTGTCGCTGCCGGTCGTCGGCGTCGGCCGGTTCAAGGACCCGCTGCAGGCCGACCGCGCGCTCGCGGAAGGGCTGTGCGACCTGGTGGGCGTGGTGCGCGGGCAGATCGCCGACCCTGACTTCGCGGCCAAGGCCCGGGCCGGGCACGCCGGCCAGATCCGCACCTGCCTGTCCTGCAACCAGGAATGCGTCGGCCGGATGGGGCTGAACCGCTGGCTCGGCTGCATCGAGAACCCGCGGGCCGGCAAGGAGGCGGTCCCGCTGCGCCCACCCCGGCGCCCGGGCCGGCGTGTGTATGTGGTCGGTGGCGGGCCGGCCGGGCTCCAGGCCGCGGTCACCGCCGCTGACCGTGGTCACCACGTCACCCTCTTCGAGCGGGCCGAACGAACCGGCGGGCAGGCGGCGGCCGCCGCGCTCGTGCCGGCCCGTGCCGAGTTCGGCGACCTGGTCCGCAACCTCGCCGCCGAGGCGGCGCGGCTCGGGGTGGATGTGAAGACCGGGCACGAGGTCACGGCGGCCTTCCTGCTGGCGCAGGCCCCGGACGCGGTGGTGCTGGCGACCGGCGCCCGGCCGGCCCGCCCGGCCTGGGCGCACGGCCACCCCCGGGTGGCTGACGTCCGGGAGGCCATCGACGGCACGGTGGCACCGTCGGGCACCGTGGTCGTGGTCGACGACCTGGGCTTCCACCAGGCGACGTCCGCGGCCGAGCTGCTCGCCGACCGCGGCTGCGACGTCGAGGTGATCACCAGCGCGATGGTGGTGGGCCAGGATCTCGGTGTCACCCTGGACATGGAGACCTGGCAGGTGAAGGCGCATGCGCTGGGCATCGCACAGCGCACCGACGTGGTCGTGCTGGACTCCCGCCCGGGCTCCGGTGGCGGCCTGGTGCTGGACCTGCTGCACCATCCGACCGGGACGACGCTGGAGCTGGCCTGCGACTGGGCGGTGTGCGCCGTGCCGCCCGAGCCCGAGGACGGGCTCTGGCACGCCCTGGCCGGTGCCCCGTTCGAGGTGCACCGGGCCGGGGACTGCCTGGCGCCGCGCCGGGCGCACGCCGCGGTCATCGAGGGCGAGCGGGTGGGGGCGGCGCTATGACGGCGCGGGCGGGCCTGAGCGCGCGGGCGGGCCTGAGCGCGCGGGCGGGCATGGGCGCGCTGGCCGGCCTGGACGCGCTGGCGGTGATCCACGCGCGGGCTGGAGAGCTTCCGCCGGACGCGGCCGAGGTCATCTGCGAGGCGGGCGGCTGCGCGCTCATCACCGGGGACGGCGCGGAGCCGGCCGCGGCCGGTGCCGCCGCCAGCCGCGTGTGGTGGTGCGACACCGGGCCGGGCCTGCAGCCGGGGCGGCTGGCCGGCCGTATCGCCGCAGCCGTCGCCGGGATCCCGCTGCTGGTGCTGCCCGGCACGGCGGACGGGCGTGACCTCGCGCCCCGGCTGGCCGCGATCCTGCGCCGGCCGCTGCTCGCCCGGGCCGCCCTGGCTGGTATCTCGGTCCAGGGCGTGTCGGCGGAGCTGTGCCGGCTCGACGGGCAGATCCTGGTGCCGGTGGCGGTGGACGGGCCCGCGGTGGTGACGCTGGAGCCCGGTGCCGGGATGCTCACAGCGGCCGCGGGCACGCCTGCCGTCTCGCCGGTGACGCTGCCGCCCGGACCTGACCCGGATGCCACGGAGGTGACGGTGCTGGAGGTGCTGGAGCCTGACCCGGCGGCGATGGACCTGGCCGAGGCACCGCTGGTGGTGGGTGGCGGCGCCGGGCTGGCCGCAGGTCTGGACGTGGGCACGGCCAGGGCGGCGTTCGGCCTGCTCGCGGAGGTGGCGGCGGCGCTCGGCGCGGCCGCTGGTGCCACCCGCGTTGCGACCGACGCGGGCTGGGCCGAGCCTGACCGGCAGATCGGGACGACCGGCGTGGCGATCAGGCCGCGGCTGTACGTGGCGTTCGGCGTTTCCGGGGCCATCCAGCACACCAGCGGGCTGGGCGCCCCCGAGCACATCGTCAGCGTGAACCTGGACCCGCACTGCCCGATGACGGCGGGCAGCACGTTCGGTGTCATCGCCGACGCGCGGAGGACGATGATCGCCGTGGCCGACCGGCTCGGCGTCCCGGTGCCGCCCAGTGTGCGGGTGCCGCCCAGTGTGCGGGTGCCCGGGCAGGTGCGCGATGGCGGCTGAGCCCGTGGACGCGGTCGTGGTCGGCGCCGGCCCGGCCGGGTCGGCCGCGGCGCTGGCACTGGCCCGGGCCGGCCGGTCGGTGGTGCTGCTGGAACGGGGCCCGTTCCCCGGCGCCAAGAACGTCTACGGCGGGGTGGTCTACGGCCGGGTGCTGGACGAGGTGATCCCGCAGTGGTGGGAGCAGGTGCCGGTGCAGCGCTGGGTGGTGCGCCGCTCCACCATGGTGCTGACCCCCGGGCAGGCGCTGGCGGTGGACTTCCGTACCCAGGCGTGGAGCGGCCCGCCCTACAACGGCATGACCGTCTACCGGCCGGATTTCGACAGCTGGCTGGCGGGGCACGCCGTCGCCGCCGGGGCCGAACTCGTCACCTCCACCGTGGCGACCGGCCTGCTGCGCGACGGGCGGGGCGCTGTCGTGGGCGTGCGGACCGACCGGCCGTCCGGCGACCTGCCGGCCCGGGTGGTGATCGCCTGCGACGGGGTGAACTCCTTCCTTGGCAAGGAGGCGGGCCTGCTGCCCCGCACCGACCCGGCGCACCTGACGCTCGGCGTGAAGGAGGTGCTCAGCCTGCCGGCCGCGGTGATCGAGGAGCGGTTCGGGCTCGCCGCGCATGAGGGGGCCGACATCGAGATGCTCGGCGCGACCCGCGGCATCCCCGGCGGCGGGTTCCTCTATACCAATGCCGACACGGTGAGCGTCGGGGTGGTGGTGTCACTGCCCGGCCTGACGGCGGCGAAGGTGCGCCCGGAGGAGCTCATCGCCGACGTGAAGGCCCACCCGGCGATCGCCCCCTACCTGCGGGGCGCGATGCTCGCGGAGTACTCGGCCCACCTGATCCCCGAAGGTGGCTATGACGCGCTGCCCCGGCTGGCCACCGACGGCATGGTCATCGCCGGCGACGCGGCCGGGCTGTGCCTGGCCACCGGCCTGTGGCTGGAGGGGGTCAACTTCGCGATCGGGTCAGGGCTGGCCGCCGGGCGGGCGGCGGCGGCGGCCCTGGCGGCCGGTGACGTCTCGGCCCGCGGGCTGGCCGGGTACCGCCGCGAGCTGAAGTCAGGCTTCGTGCTCGCCGATCACAAGCGGCTGCGCAAGGCGCCGCAGGTGGTGCTGGCCGACCGGCTCCAGCAGCGCTATCCGGGGCTGCTGTGCGACCTGGCCGAAGGCGTCTTCACGGTCACCAACCCGCGTCCCAAGCCCGGCCTGCTCCGGCTGGCCCGCCAGTCGGCGCACCGCCACCAGGTCAGCCTGGCCGGGCTCATCCGGGACGGGCTGGCCGCCGCGAGGGTGTTCCGGTGACCGCGCCCGGCCGTGAGCCCCGCCCGCCCAGCCGTGAGCCCTGTGCGCCCGGCCGTGAGCCCTGTGCGCCCGGCCGTGAGTCCCGGCCGTTGGGCATGGATGTGGCTTTCATGCCTGTCTATTGGCATGAAAGCCACATCCATGCCAATCCGTGGGAGGTGACGTGACCGCATCGGAAATGCCGCGGCGGTGGGGGGATCTATCGCTGGCCGAGCGGATGGCGACCGTGGAGTTCCGGGTCGGCACGCGGGCGCACATCACCGTCGACTCCGGCGTGTGCCGGTCCTGCACCACCAAGGCGTGCGTGACAGCCTGCCCGGCTGGCCTGTTCAGCCCGACCGCCGACGGCGGGATCCTGTTCAACTACGAGCAGTGCTTTGAGTGCGGGACCTGCTACCAGGTCTGCGACTCGGCGGGGGCCATCACCTGGACCTATCCCGGCGGCGGCGATGGGGTCGTCTTCCGCCATGGCTGAGGAGGCTGGGGTTACGGCCGGCTCAGGGGAAGCGCCTGCCGGGCCGGGAGGCCCGCTCGTGGTTGCCTGCCTGCGGCACGCCGACCTGCAGCCCACTCTTGACCCGGTGACCGGGGCTGTCCGGCCGCACGCGCAGGCGGCCACGGCGGCGCCGGCTGAATGGGCCGCCCTGGAGATCGCGCTGCTGGTGGCGCAGGCGTGGGGCGGGCGGGTGCTGGCGGTGACAGCCGGGCCGCCCGATGCCGAGACGGTGCTGCGGGAAGCCCTGGCGGTGGGCGCCGAAGCGCTGCGGGTGCAATGGCCCAGCGGGCATGGGGCTGGCGGGGCCGGGGCTGGCGGGGCCGGGGCGGCGTACCCGGCTGGCATGGTGCACCTGGACGGGGAGGCGTACCTGGCGGAGCTGGCCGGCGACGAGCAGCCGCTCGCCGTGGCCCTCGCAGCTGCGGTACGCCCGATGGGTCCGGCGCTGGTGGTGTGCGGGGACCGTTCGGGCGACCGGGGCACCGGGGCGCTGCCCGCGTTCCTCGCCCACGAACTCGGTGCCGCGCAGGCCCTCGGCCTCGTGTCGCTGGCGGCGGACGGGGATCAGCTGCTGACCAAGCGAGGGCTGCTGGCCGAGCGACAGTTGCTGGCCGAGCGGCGGCTGCCCGCCGGCCGGCGGGAGCGGCTGCGCGTCCCGGTGCCCGCTGTGTGCTCGGTCGAGGCGGCCGGTATCCGGCTGCGCCGTGCTCCGCTACCGGCGGTGCTGGCGGCCCGGACGGCCGTGATCCCTGTGGTCACCGCCGGACCGGCTGCCCAGCCGGTCCGGGCTGGCGCCCCGCGCCCCTACTCGCCGCGCACCCATGCGGTCCCGGGTGTGCCGGCCGGTTCGGCGCGGGAACGGCTCTTCGCCCTGTCCGCCGTGCTCACCCAGCGCGAGCCGCCGGTGGTGGTCAGCCCGGCCAGCGCTGACGCGGCAGCCGACGCGCTGCTCGGTTACCTCCACCGGGCAGGCTATGCCCTCCCCGTGGACCCAGGCACGGCCGCGGGCCCGGCCTTCGCCCGGAACCCAGCCCTGGCCTGGAACCCAGGCCCGGCCGCGGAACCCGGCCCGGCCGCAGACCCTGACCCGGCCGCCGGGCCGGGCCGGAAGGCCGGCCAGCCGTGACCGACCTCGCCGGGCTCACCTGGCCGGAGGTGAGCGCACGGGCGGCGGCCGGTGACTTCCTCGCGATCCCGGTCGCCTCCACCGAGCAGCACGGGCCGCACCTGCCGCTGTCGACCGACACCGACCTCGCCGTCGCGCTGTGCGCGCGGCTGGCCCAGGTCCGGCCCGGCGTGCTCGTCGCGCCCCCGGTCGCCTACGGGTCCAGCGGTGAGCACCGGGGCTTCGCCGGCACGCTGTCCATCGGCCAGGACGCGCTCGAACTGCTTCTGGTCGAACTGTGCCGGTCGGCGACCGAGACGTTCGCCAGGGTTCTGCTCGTCTGCACGCACGGGGGGAACTCTGATCCGCTGCGGCGGGCCGAGCAGCGCCTGCGGGCCGAGTCGCGTGATGTGCTGGCCTGGATGCCGGGCTGGGAAGGCGACGCCCATGCCGGCCGGACCGAGACATCGCTGCAGCTTGCGCTGGCACCGGGCCGGGTGCGCCTGGACCGGCCAGAGCCGGGGAACACCCGCCCTATCGCGGAGCTGATGCCAGCGCTGCGCGCCTCGTCCGTGCAGGCGGTCAGCCCCAACGGGGTGCTCGGCGATCCCGCTGGCGCGTCGGCCGCCGAGGGAGCGGCGCTGCTCGGGCGGCTGCTCGCGGATCTGCTCGCCACCATCGACCAATGGGAGGCCGGATGACGGACCCCGCTCCCCCGCCGGGCAGCACGGTCAGCGGCGAGGCGGCGGCACCCGCCGGGTCACCCTCGCACCGGGTGGCTCTCGTCACCGGCGCCGCACGGGGTATCGGCGCCGCGACCGTCGCCGCGCTGGCCGCAGACGGGTGGCGGGTGCTCGCGGTGGACCGCTGCGCGGACGACCCGGCGCTGCCCTACCCGCTCGGGACCCGCGCAGAACTCGCCCGTGTGGCCCAGGCAGCCAGCAATCAGCCTGCCGGTGGTGGGCAGGGCAGTGGCGGGGGTGCCTGTGGTGAGACGGGCAGCGGCGAGGCGGTCGCCTTCGAGGCCGACGTGCGTGACCCGCAGGCGCTGGCAGCGGCCGTCGCCGAAGCCGAACGCCGCTGGGGTGGTCTTGACGCGGCGATCGCCGCTGCCGGAGTCATCGCGGGCGGCGTCCCCGCCTGGCAGGTCCCGGCCGACCAGGAGCAGGCGGTGCTCGACATCAATCTGGGTGGCGTGCTCAACCTGGCGCGGATGGCAGTGCCTGCCCTGCTGCGCCGGCCCTCCCCGCGGCATGGCCGGCTCATCGCCGTCGCCTCCGCGGCGGCTACCCGCGGGCTCCCGATGCTCGCCGCGTACTGCGCCGCCAAGGCCGGCGTCACCGGTTTCGTCCGTGCCCTGGCCGCCGAACTTGGCGGCACCGGGATCACCGTGAACGCGGTCAGCCCCGGCTCCACGGCGACCCCGATCCTGGACGAGAGCGCCCGGCTCTATGCCCTGCCCGATGCCGGGGCCTTCGCCAGCCAGCAGCCGCTGGGCCGGCTACTGCGCCCGGATGAGGTGGCTGCCGTGATCACCTTCCTGGCCGGCGACACCGCGAGCGGCATGACCGGCGCCATCGTCCCCGTAGACGGCGGCCTCGCACTCTGAGCAACCCGCTTCCGATCCCGAACGGACAGCGCGGCCGCGCGCACAGGCCCCCCTCAGCGGGCACCTCGTTTACAGCCGGGGGTCGACTGGCTCACTTTCCAGGGCAAGCACCCCGAACACGCACTCGTGCACGCGGAACGCTGGCTCGCGGCGCACGAACCGCTCCAGCGCCTCCACCCCCAGCGCGAACTCGCTGATGGCCAGGGAACGCTTGCGCCCCAGGTGGCGTTCCCGCAGCCGGTCCAGGTTGCCCGGCAGCGTGTACTCGGGACCGTAGATGATCCGCAGGTACTCCGGGCCCCGGCATTTGAGCCCCGGCTGGGCAAGGCCCCGTCGGCCGCGGGTCACCGGGGTGGCGGGCTTGACCACCATGCCCTCCCCGCCGGTCCCGGTGATCTCCTCCCACCAGGCGGTCACGGCCGCCTCAGCACCGGCGTCGCTGGTATCCACCAGGAGGTGGCGGGTCGCGGCGATGAGGCCGTCTGCGTGCGATAGTCGTTGCGCGGCTTGCATGTGCCAGGCGTGAGGCCGTTCGTAACAGATGCCTGTCGACCCGGCCAGCACCTGGAAAGGCGCCAGCCGCACATCGTCCAGTGATGACACCGGCCAGACATAGGGGTGATAGGCGCCGGTGAAGGCCTGTGCCGCCGCCAGGCGCTGCCGCGTCCGCCCGCCGAGCCCGGCCATCTCCAGGCCCCTGGCCCCGGCCGCGGCCACGACCTCGCTGGCGGCGGCCAGACTAGCGACCGCGGCGGCACCCACCGCCGCGTACTGCCCTCGCACCAGATCGTCCGCCTTCAGCGACCAGGGCATGATCTCGCAGTCCAGCGCAGCCCAGTCACCGAGCTCATCCCAGAGCCCTGCCGCCGCCAGCGCACCGTTCAACCGGTGCAGCAGCGCGTCCTCCATCGCGGCGTCGGGGAAGAACCGCCGACCCGTGCGGGTGTAGACAATCCCGCCGCGCCGCGTGCCGAACCAGTCCAGGGCGGCCTCTGGTGTCCGGCAGACGATCACCACCGCCCGCGAGCCCATGTGCTTCTCTTCGCATACCAAGGCCATCACGGCGTCGCGGCGGTAGGCGGCCAGCGCATCGGCCGGGTGTTCCAGCAGGCCGGGACGCTCATTCGCCGGGCTTGCGGGCACCGGCGCCATTGTTGGCGGCAGATAGATCAGCCACCGCGGGTCCACCGCGAACCGGCTCATCACCTCCAGCGCAGCGGCTGCGTTCTGCTCCGGGATCGGTACCCGTCCGCGCAGCCTCGTCTCGACCCCCCGCCGACCCAGGACATCAGCCACATCGAGCAGCCGGCCGCCCTCATCCCCCGCAGCCGGGCTGGCGGGAGCCGGCACCTCCAGCGGCCGCCTCGGCTCGAAATAGACCCGCCGGGCGGTGACGGATACCAGTTCCCGCTCCGGGTAACGCAGGGCGGTGAGGCGCCCGCCGAACACGCACCCGGTGTCGAGGCAGATGGTGTTGTTCAGCCAGGTGGGCTCGGGCACCGGGGTGTGGCCGTAGACGACCATCGCGCTGCCCCGGTAGTCCTGCGCCCACGGGTACCGCACCGGCAGCCCGAACTCGTCGGTCTCCCCGGTCGTCTCGCCATACAGTGCGAAGGCCCGCACGGCGGCGGAGGCGCGCCCGTGCATCTGCGCTGGCAGCCCGGCGTGTGCCACTACCAGCCGCCCACCGTCGAGCACGTAGTGGCTGATCAGGCCACCCAGGAAGCCGACCACCCGGCTGCGGAACCCGTCCGGCTCGGCTTTCAGCTGTGCCAACGATTCGGCCAGCCCGTGGCTGACCCGGACATCACGGCCTCGCAGTGCCCGCAGCAGCTTGTGCTCGTGATTGCCGGGCACGCACAGCGCAGTGCCCCCCGCCACCATCGCCATGACGGTGCGCAACACCCCCGGCGTGTCGGGGCCGCGGTCGACCAGGTCACCCAGGAACACCGCGGACCGGCCATCGGGGTGCCTGGGCACCCCGTCGCCATCTGGCTGGTAGCCGAGCAGGCCGAGCAAGTCGGCCAGCTCAGCATGGCAGCCATGCACATCGCCGATGATGTCGAACGGCCCGGACTCGGCTGAGCGGTCGGCCCACGCCGGTTCGCGCAGTATCTGCGCGGCATCCACCTCCGCCACCCCGCGCAGCACGACCACGCGGCGGAACCCTTCCCGCTCCAGCTGCCCGACCGACCGCGAGAGCGACGCGCACTGCCTCCTCACGACCCCGGGCCCGGCATCGCGGTCTGTGCGCGCGGCGGTCCGGTCGAGGCAGATCTTCTCCGGGACATCGAGCACGATGGCCACCGGCAGGACGTGATACTCACGGGCGAGTTCCACCAGTGGCCGTCGCGCCTCCGGCTGGACGTTGGTCGCGTCGATCACGGTCATGCGCCCGAGCGATAGCCGCTGGGCGGCCACCGCGTGCAGTGCCTGGAAGGCCTCAGCGGTGACTGACTGGTCGTTCTCGTCGTCGCCGACCAGTGCCCGGAATGCGTCAGATGACAGCACCTCGGTCGGCAGGAAATGGCGGGCGGCGAAAGTCGACTTGCCCGCCCCGGTCGCGCCCACGAGCACGACCAGGGAGAACTTCGGGATCGTGATCGTCTTCACCGGCTCAGCACCGCCATCTGGGTGGGCGGGCCGAACTGTGGGCTCTGCTCCCCGACCGGCTCGAAGGAGACGGCGTAGCCGTGCCGCACAGCCACCGCCTGCGCCCAGGCACGGAATTGAGCACGGTCCCACTCGAACCGGTGGTCCAGGTGACGCATCGCGCCCGCCGCCAGGCCCGGGTAGCACGCGTTGTACTCGGCGTTGGGGGTGGTGACGATGACGGCCACCGGGGCCGCCTCACCGAACACGGCCTGCTCCAGCGCGTCCAGGCGGTCCGGGTCAACGTGCTCGATCACCTCCATCAGCACCGCCGCGTCGTACCCGGCCAGACGGCGGTCGCGGTAAGTGAGGGCGCCCTGCAGCAGCCGCACCCGCTGCCGCTGCCGGGGTGCCATCTCATCCACCCACAGCCGCCGGGCCGCCCGCTCCAGGGCAGCCACCGACGTATCCACCCCCACGATCTCCTCGAACTGCGCGTCGCGCAGCAGGGCGGCGATCAGCCGGCCATCGCCGCAGCCCAGGTCCAGGACGCGGCGAGCGCCCGCCGCGGCAAGCGCCCCGGTCACCGCCGCCACGCGGAGATCCCGCAGACTGGTGTGCTCTGTGCCGTCCATGCTGTCGTCGTCCCCGGCGCCGACAGCGTCCTCGGCCGCCGCGGCTGCGCCCTCATCGAGCAGCCGGATAATCGCCTCCTGGGCGAGCCTGGGCTGGTGGCGAAGGTAGCGCCGGACAATGACATCCCGTTCGGGGATGGCCGACCAGCCACTCGCCCGCCCCGTCCACCAGTTTGTCGATCTCGTCCCTGGTCACCCAGTAATGCTTGTCGTCATCCAGCACCGGCAGCAGCACGTACAGGTGGCCGAGAAGATCACGGACGCGGCATCTGGCAGAGACCTGAACGTCGAAATACGGGCTAGGGCCCCACGCGGGGAACTGCCTGTCGAGCGGGATCGGCCGGGCGATCACCTGGTAGCCGAGCGGCTCAAACAGCCGCCGGAGCAGCCCTTCCCCGCCCCGGCACGCCATTACCGGCAACCTCGCCGAAAGCCCCAGTTCCGTATCCACCAGGTCCGGACGTTCCTTGCAGGCGCCGCGCAGCGCCGTGCCGAACATCTTGCGCAGTGCCACGCTCAAGAACGAGGAGGCAGCGTAGGGCCGGTCGTTGACGTAGGCGGCGAGCGGGAACGGTCCACCCCGGTTGCGGCGCACCAGTGCGATCGGGTCGACCTCGCACAGAAGCGCGATCGTGCAGCGGTCTGCATCTGCTTCCGGGTAGAAGGCGTGAGCTACCCCGAAAGCCATGTCCACGTGGCGCACTGCCGCTGGGTTCTTGTGCAGCAGGAAGCCGAGGTCAGTCGCCGGTGGGGAGGTATTGGTGATCGTGAGCAGCACTGGGTGTCCTCGCGCGGGTGGCCGGCGATCAGCCTATGCGCGGTCAACCGTGTCCGTCGTGCCAGTTTCCAGCGGGACCTGCTTCGGCGGGCCAGGACACCGGCGCTCTGTCGTCTGCCCTGCCCGCACCCATCGAGCGCGCGCCAGAGCCGGGCAAGCCGCTCAATGTGACTTCCGCCATCACCGGTCATGAGGGCTTGCGCGCCACGCCGCCCCACATGGCAGCCGGGGTGCTGGCCTCGGCCTCGGAGTCTGGCCGCCATTTCTGCACCGGGGCTGCTCCCGGCTCGACCAGGTCCAGGCCCGTGAAAAACCGGGCGACCTGCGCCTGAGTGCGGTAGGTCCCTTTCTGGGCGACCAGCCTGTTCAGCCGTTCCCTGGTCGCGGCCATTTTCTCCGGCTCGATGTCCGAGGCAACATGAGAAATCGCCAGATAGCTTCCGGCGGGCACGGCGTCCATCAATGTCGCCGTAATCGCGTAGGGGTCCTCGTCGTCGCCTATCAGGTGCAGCATGGCGATAAGCATGACCGCGACCGGGCGGGAGAAGTCGAGCGTTCCGGCCGCCTGCGCCAGGATCGCCCCGGTGTCGCGCAGGTCGGCGTCGAGGTAGGCGGTGGTCCCCTCACGGGTGCTGGTCAGCAGCGAACGCGCGTGGTTGAGAGCGATGGGGTCGTTGTCCACGTAGACGACGCGGCAGTCTGGCGCCACCGACTGGGCTACCTCGTGGGTGTTGTTCGCACTTGGGATGCCGGTGCCGATGTCGAGGAACTGCCGGATGCCCGCCTCACGTGCCAGATAGCGCACCACCCGGGCCAGGTACGCGCGGTTGGCCCGGACCGAGGAGACCATGTCCGGATAGGACTGCATGGCCGCGTCGCCAGCCACGCGGTCGGCGGCGAAATTATCCTTGCCGCCCTGCCAGTAGTCGTACACCCGTGCGATATGCGCAACGCGGATGTCAATGCCGACCGGCGCCCGTTCGGTAGCCGGTAATCCCTCGCTCCTCATGGACGCGCCTTTCCCCCACCAATCATTGACCGGACAACGGCACGCTACCAGTCGTGGAGTCCGCCGACATGGCTCCGCTCGTGATTCGCCGGGTGGCTATTTGCGGAGCCGGTCGAGGGCTTGCTGTGCCCTGCGCTTGGCCGTTGCGGCCTCGCGGGCCCGGTATCTGGCATCGAACAAGTGCTGACGGGCATCGGCGAGCTGCTCCTCAAGCCGCTGGACCACGGCCGCCAGCTCCCGTTCGGCCTCGGCGGCCTGGTCGGCAGCCAGGCTTGCCTCTGCCAGCTCCTGACGGGCCGCGGCGATAGCCTGGCGCGCACGCTCCGCCATCACTGCCGCGGCTGCGGCCGCAGCCGCGGTGGCCGCAGCCCTCCGCTTGGCGGCAGACGTGGCGGCCGGCCCGGCCGGCGTAGCCGGGGCCGCACGCGTAGCTGGAGCCGCACGAGCAGGCGGGGCCGCACGAGCAGGCGGGGCATGGGGGGCGGGTGCAGCCGGTGGCGTCCGCATGGCCTGCGGTGGGTGGACCAGCTCCAGGTCGGGTGCACCCGGGGAGCCGAAGCCAGCACGGTGCACCGCTCGCAGCAGGGTTCCCGCCGCCAGCTGCTCCGCGACCTGTGGGTCGGCCAGCGCCGCGCCGAGCGTAGCGGTCACCTCCTCCTGCAGTACCGCGGATGGCGCGGGCTGGCCGGGCGCGCTCAGTGCCTGCCGGGTCAGGTCACCGACCAGCTGGCGGCGTGCCAGCGACAGTTCCCGGATTCTCGCCCCATCCAGGGCAGCCTCCGCGGCGCGAAGCTCGTCTCCCAGCGCGGCCAGCCGCGGGGGCACGCTGGGATCGGCACGGACCAGCCGGTTGACAGCCCAGGCCGAGCGGGTCGGCTTGCGCAGGCCGGCAATCTCCTTCGCCACCGCCCGCTCACCGGCCGCGCGGGCCCGGGCGGCGAGATCCCGCCGCCGCTCGGTGAACACGTCCAGGTCACAGGCGTACAACTCGGCGATCGCCTGGTTCAGCAGCTCGCTACCGGACACACTGCCATCGTCCCGCACCGCTCAACGGGATGAAGATCAGGGGCACGGCCGGCGTTTTCCAGCCGCCGCATTGGCCTGGCCGGCTAAATGGAGTGCCGCATTCCTGTGGTCACGCCCGGTACGGGCCGGACAGCAGTTCCCCCGCTCACGGCAGCGCCGTATCGTTGATCCCCGAACGTGCCGGCCGGGTCTGGGCGCCGGAATGGAGCCCAGCACCTGTCGCCCGAGCCGGGAACGCCGTATTGTCCGCACTGATCCCGCCGGAAGGGAGACGCCGCCGTGGCTACCGTCCGTACCGCGACAACCAGCTGGGAAGGCCCGCTCGACACCGGAAAGGGGTCGGTCTCACTCGACTCGTCTGGGCTGGGCAGCTATGAGCTGACCTGGCCGTCGCGGGCCGAGGAACCAAACGGGCGCACCAGCCCGGAGGAGCTCATCGCCGCCGCCCATTCCAGCTGCTTCTCGATGGCGCTGGCGTTCGGGCTGGCCCAGGCCGGGCACCCGCCGTCGACGATCACCACCTCCGCGGACGTGTCGTTCGCGCTGCCGGACGGCATCACCGGCATCCGGCTGTCAGTGCGGGCCGTGGTCCCCGGCATCACGCAGGAAGAGTTCGCCGCCGCCGCGGCGGACGCCAAAGCGAACTGCCCGGTCAGCAAGGCGCTCGCCGGGACCACGATCGAGCTGGCATCCGCCACCCTGGACCAGTGACACCGGCGCCGGTCATCGCGGGGCGGTAACCCCGGGCGGCCGGCACCAGCCGGCCGGCCAGCCGGTATAACAGGGGTCATGCGCATCGGTGTGGTGTTCCCGCAGACCGAGATCGGCGCCGACCCGGGGGCGGTGCGCGCGTACGCCGAGACGGTGGCCGGGCTCGGGTTCAGCCATGTGCTCGCCTACGACCACGTCCTGGGCGCCGATCCGGCCGTGCACGCACCCTGGCGGGGGCCGTATGACGTGCGGACGACGTTCCACGAGCCGATGGTGCTCTTCGGCTACCTGGCCGCCCTCACCTCACTGGAACTGGTCACCGGGATCATCATCCTGCCGCAGCGGCAGACCGCCCTGGTGGCCAAGCAGGCCGCCGAGGTCGACCTGCTGACCGGCGGCCGGTTCCGGCTCGGGGTGGGCCTGGGCTGGAACGCGGTCGAGTACGAGGCGCTGGGCAAGGACTTCACCAACCGGGGCCGCCGGGCCGAGGAGCAGGTCACCCTGATGCGGCGGCTGTGGACCGAGCAGAGCGTCAGCTTCACCGGCGATTTCGAGCGGGTCACCGGGGCCGGGCTGGCACCGCTCCCCGCCCAGCGACCCATCCCCGTCTGGTTCGGGGCTCAGTCACCCAAGGCACACGAGCGGGCCGGGCGGCTGGCCGACGGCTGGTTTCCGCAGATGCCGCCGGGTCCCGGACTCGACGAGGCCCGCAAGCTCGTGGCGGCGGCTGCGACCCGCGCCGGCCGGGACCCCGCCGCGATCGGCATGGAAGGCCGGGTCAGCTGGCAGCCGGACGGCGCTGCCCGGCTGGTGGATCATGTCGGCAGGTGGCGCGACGCCGGCGCCACGCATGTGTCGGTCAACACGATGGGGGCGGGCCTCGGCCCGGTCGGCGGCCACCTGGCCGCGCTCACCCAGGCCGCCGAAGCGCTCGGCCTGCCCGCCTGACTACCCCTGCGCGGTGAGATCTTCCAGCCACAGCTGGCTGGCGTGCGCCACCCGGCCGGGCACGCCGAGTTCGCCGAGCAGTTCGGTGGCCGCCGCCATCTCATGAGACCGGCGGAGGGCGTGCCGGTGACTGCCCTCCTCCAGCCGGGCCAGGGTGGTGTGGTCGGTCGCGGCCAGTTCGGCGGCGATGTGCTCACGGAGCCAGTCCTCGCAGCCAGCCGCCCGGGCCGCTGCCAGCGCCTCGATCACCGCCGCGGCCATCCCCTTGTAGAACACGCTGCGCAGCAGCTTCCTGGTGGCTGCGGTGCCGGCCGGGCCCGCGACGACCTCGACGCTGGCACCGCACGCACCGAGCATCCCGGCGGCCGCCTGCGCGGCCGACCCGGAAGCCAGCATCGGGACACTGAGCCCGCAGCCCGGGACGGGCGCCATGATGGCGATGTCGGCGAAGCCCACGCCGGCTTTGTCAGCCAGGGCGGCCAGCCGCTGTTTCAGCCCTGCCGCGCAGGTGTTGGCGTCCGCGTACACAGCTGACGCATCCATCCCGGTGAGTGCGTCGCGCAGCGCACCCTCCGCCTCCGCGGCGGTCGTGAGGCTGAGCACCAGGCCGGCGCCGCGGCACGCGTCCGCGTCCCCGGTGGCCGCCTCGACCCCCGGGGGCGCGGGCCGGGCCGGGTCGAACCCCCGTACCCTCACCCCGGCTGCGGCCAGGTCCCGGGCGATCTCACCCCCCGCCTCCCCGAGCCCGAGCACTGCGACCGTCAGCGGCGAGGGTGAAGGCGGCGGCGCAGCACTCATCCGGGCGCCTCCCAGTACGGTGCACCTGACTGTCACGGGATGTG
>DATKRG010000024.1:0-1063 GCA_035532275.1 Streptosporangiaceae bacterium
GCGCTGGTGAAGGTGAGCAGGCAGGCGCGGGCGGTGTCGCGCTGGGTGGGGGTGGTGCGGCGGCGCAGGAGGGTGAGGGTGCCGGCGAGCCCGGCGAGGGTGGCCAGGGCGAGCAGGGGGCCGGGGGTGTAGCCGCCGCCGAGCTGGTAGGTGTGCAGGAATGAGGCCAGCGGCCCGATCGCCACCGGGCTGCCGCCACCGAGCCTCCGGGCGCTGTAGACCGACCTCACCGTGCCGTCCGCCGCGAAGCTGGTGAAGATCACCTGCCCGCCGCGGATCGTCATGTACGGCGGGTAGGTCGGGTAGGTCGCCTGGAACTGCCAGCGGTTGATGGTGGTGTCGCCGGGCGCGGTGACGCGGTTCACCGCGTAGAGCTTCAGGGCGTCCTTGCCGATCGCGCCGAGCACGTTGAGCGGCTGCTGCAGGAGCACCTGGTGCGTGAAGTCGCCGACCAGCGCCGAGCTGTGCATCCCCGGCGGGGCCTGGAAGTACTTGATCGGCGAGCCCGCGTGATGGTCGAGCCAGTCGGGGCCGTTGCGCTGCTGGCGGCTGGTCGGGCAGAGCTCGCGCTCGTAGTAAGGGATCTTCAGGGCCGGGCAGTCGGCCGCCGCCGCCATCCGGCCGTAGATCGAGCCGGACGCGTACGGGGCGAGGCCGAACATGTGGATGGCCGCCTCGTTCCGGTAGCTGGCGCCGAGGATGGGCAGGGCGAAGGCGGCGGTGAAGATGGCGGCTTGGGTGAGCAGGTGGCGCCAGCGGGGGAGGGTGATGAGCAGGTAGGCCAGGGCGGGGAGGATGAAGATTTCGCCGACTTGGCGGGCGGTGGCGGAGGTGCCCAGGGCCAGGCCGCCGGTGATGATGGCGATGGTGGGGGGGCGGGGGTGCCAGAGCAGGGCGGTGAGCCCGATGACGATGCATGTTTCGAACATGACGTCGGGCATGATGTTCTGCTCGATCTGGATCTGGTAGGCGTCGAGGAGGATGGGGGCGGTGGCCAGGGCGGCGAGCCAGCGGGGTGCGCCGCGGCGCTGCAGGACCAGGTAGAGGGCGATGGCCATGGCCA
>DATKRG010000025.1:0-92964 GCA_035532275.1 Streptosporangiaceae bacterium
TCCGCTGCTGGCGGGTGGTGGTGAACGTCGCGTGCTCGGCAGTTGCCGCGAGGAGTTTGCGCAGCTCAGGGGCGGTTTCTGCGCTGTGCGGGCACTGGCCCGGGCGTGACCGGCCAGCACTAGGCCCGGTCAGCCGAACCGCCGGCGGGCGAGCCTGCCGGCGGCCTTGCCGTAGAGCCGTCGTGCGATGCGGCGGGGTGTCCGGCCTCGCAGGTCGTTGTACGTGCGGAGTGCGCGGTAGATCTGGCTCTCGGTGCTGCGCTTGCGTGGCATCGGTCACCTCCCGTCCAGCTCGCGCACCTCGATGCCGAGGCGCTGCGCACACCGCGCTCGTAGCAGAGAAGCGCGAGTGGGCCGTACGCCTCGCTGAGCCAGCCGAGCTTGCGCTCGATGTCGCCGGCCAGGCGGTCGAGCTGCGCCCTGTACATCCGGTCGAACTTCTCCTGCGCGGCGCGGAAGTACCAGGGCCGCGGCGCCAGCTCGGCGAGGTACGGCCACTGCTCGCGGCCGGGCGGGCGCCAGCGGGGCAGCCCCAAGGTGATGCGGGCTGGCGCCCCGTGGTCGGGGCGCCAGCCCGCATAGCTGCCAGTTGTGACGGTCACTTGCTGGCGCCGACCGCCAGGCCGCGCTGGGCGACGATCCGGCGGGCGCAGGCCAGCGTGGCCTTCTCGCTCTCATGGCCGTACTTGGCTGTGTGCTCGCACTCCCTGATCGTCTCGACGGTCTCGCCCTGGCCGTCCGGGCTGGGCACTGCGATCTTGACCACCGGCCTGTAGAAGGTTCGGGGGTAGGTCTCTGCGTCGATTAGGGCGTATGGCTCGGGCTGCGGCTTCGGGCTGGTCGGCTGCCTGGGTGCCTCGGCTGGCGCGGCGCTTGCGGGCGGTGCTTGCGGGCGGTGCTTGCGGCCATTTTCTTGCCTCCATGAATGGGGTGGTTGAACAATCCTCATTCTTGTAGGAAGCAATTACCGAAGCAATCCGATGCCGCCATTTAACAGGCAGGTTTTCGCAGCTCAGGAGCGGTTTCAGCGCTGCGCAGTAATGGCGCCGGGCGCAAACTCCGGGGGAGCTAGCCCTCCGCAGCCCACTCCTTCTCGGCTTCAGCGATCTCGTCCTCCAGATCTTCCGGGCTGCCGCACGACAGGCCCGGGTTCGGCCGGGCGCACCAGCGGATCTCACCGCCCGAGCACGGGACGTACCAGATCCACCAGTGGGGGTGCGCGGCCCGGAGGGCGTGCAGGATCTTGTCGTAGCCGGCGAGCGGCGGGCGCTCGCCGGCGGGGGCGGCCGCCGTGTCCATGTTTCTACACGCTACACGTGGCGGCCCATGGCGCGCCAGGTGTCTCGTAGAGCGCCATGGCGCCCCTCGGTCACCGTGCGCTACCAGGGGCTTCTACGGTTGATCATGTGTCCATCGACCACCTGGGAGACGTCCCCGTCTACCAGCAGCTCGCCGCGATCCTGCGAGAGCAGATCGCGAGCGGGGAGCTACCTGGTGGCCGGGCATTGCCGTCCCACATCACCCTCGTACAGCGCTACGGCGTAGCCAGGGGGACGGCGGCCAAGGCGGTCGCCATGCTCGTGGATGAGGGCCTGGTGCGGATCGTGCCCGGCCGCGGGGCCTACGTGCAGCGCCGTAGCTAATCGCGGGATGGACGCTGCCGGGACTGCGCGGGCACATGAAGTGTCAGACCCAGATGTGAACATGGAACCTGGTGAGGTGTGAACACCTCGTGGCTCCCGCGATAGGACTCGAACCTATAACCTGCCGGTTAACAGCCGGACGCTCTGCCAATTGAGCTACGCGGGATCAGCCGACACAAGGACACCGGTACCGGGCAGAACCGGTGATCCGTCCCTTGCGGTCGCGGGGATAAGGGTAGCGCACTGACAGGGTGCCCGCTTCCCAGCGACGAGGGCGCGGTGCTGGCCGGCCGGGGCGTCAGGCCAGGAGTACGGCTGCATATCGGGGGGAAGTCGACCCCGCAGGTTTCCCTGCGGAAAACCCGCAGGTTCACTGGCGGAAGAGAGGTGCCAGATGCGGTACCGGTACGTGTTCATGGCCGGTCTCGGCGTCGGCTTCGTGCTGGGCGCGCGGGCAGGCCGGGAGCGCTACGAGCAGCTGGCCAAGCTCGCACGCAAGGCGGCGGACAGCCCGGCCGTCCAGCAGGCGGCGGGTGCCATCCACGCCCAGGCCACAGGCCTGGCCAAGTCGACCAGGAGCAAGCTGGCTGAGCAGGTGCCCCGGCTGGCCGGGGCGGCGCGGGGCAAGGTAGACGCGGCCCGGAAGGAGCGCGGCGCGGCCAGGGACGCGAACGGGCGGACCGCCGCCGACGGACAAGGGCCCCACACCACGGCGCCGGGCAGGCGCGGCGAGGCCCCGGCCTGACCGGGTGCCACGGTTCCGGTCCGTTCCAGCGGCCATGCCAGTCCACCTGGTCTGACTACTCAGCGTTGTCGTAAGATCACCTTATGAGTCCGCTGACTGGCGTGCTGGCAGAGGCATGGGCCTACTACCGCAGGTATGCGGCCCACTTCCTCACGATTGCCTTCGTGATCTACCTGGTGACCGCGATCCTGGTGGCGGTCCTGATCGCGTTCGCCGGCATCGCCGGCGCGATCCTGGCCTGGATCACTGACCTGGTCGGTCTCTTCCTGGTCCAGTCGGCGCTGGTCCGGGCGATCCAGGATGTCCGCGACGGGCGGGTGGACCTCGATTTCGGGCAGACAGTCTCGGCCGCGCTGCCCTTCCTGCTGCCGGTCGCCGTCGCGTCCATCCTCGCCAGCATCGGCATCGGGATCGGGCTGGTCCTGCTGATCGTGCCCGGGCTGATCCTGCTCACGTTCTGGTCGCTGATCGTGCCCGCCATCGTCATCGGGCAGTCCGGGGCCTTCGGATCGTTCGGCCATAGCTGGCGGACCGTCCGCGGGAGCGCCTGGAACGTGTTCGGCGTCTACGTGCTGGTGTTCCTGATCTGGATCGCCTTCAGCATCGTGCTCAGCCTGATCCTGCTGGCGCTGCCGATCCTGGCGCGCAACTTCATCAGCACCGTGATCTCCGGCACCCTGGTCGCACCATTCCTGGCGCTGGTGGTGACGCTCGTCTACTACCGGCTGACCGCCGCCCACGAGGCAGTGGCGGCTGTGCCTGGCGGGGCGCCCCCGCCAGGCACAGCCACTCCGCCCGGCCCGGCCGCCTCTCCTGGCACCCCGCCCGGCCCGGCGACCCCGCCCGGTCCGGCCACCTCTACCGGCACCAGCACCCCGCCCGGCACTCCGCCCGGCCCGGCGACCCCACCCGGTGCCGATACCCCACCCGGTGCCGATACCCCACCGGATACCGGCACCACGCCGGGCGCAGCCAGTCCCGGCTAGCCGGAGCTTGCCTGGCGAGCCTGTCCGCCGCTGGCCGACGCGGTTAGCATGTGCGCCATGAGCCCGCTTTCGGGGGTCTTGCGCCAGGCCTGGCGGCTGTACCTGAATCACGCGCCGCTCTTAGTCGCCATTGCCTGTGCGATGCTGTTCGGCCCGGTAGGGATCATCAAGGCAGGCGGTTACCTGCTGGCACGGTTCTACCCTTACGACCCGCACGGCTGGCTGGTCCCGGCGGCGGACATCCTGGCCTGGTCACTTGGCGGCGCCCTGCTGGTCGCAACCGCGGACAGCAGCCGGAATGGCGGGGGGCCGCTCGTGGACGTGCGGCGGGCGGTCAGCGCCGCGCTGCCGATCGTCATCGCCTTCTTCCTCGCCCGGATCGGCGTCCGCCTCGGTCTGGCCCTGTTCATCGTGCCCGGGCTCATCCTGCTCACGTTCTGGTCCCTGATCGCGCCCGCCATCGTCATCGGCCGGGCCGGGCCACTGGAAGCCTTCGGCCATAGCTGGCGCACCGTCCGCGGTCACGGAATGGAGGTTTTCGGCACCTACCTGCTGGTTGCCCTCACCTGGTACGGCGTGTTCGTCGCCATCACATTCGCTCTGGGCGGACTGTCTGCCGCACTGGACGGCCGGGCCACGGCCGTCGCCGCGTTCATCGGCCGGACCGCTACCAGTTCCACCGTGACCGAAGTGCTGATGCTGCCGTTCCTGGCGCTCGTCATCACGCTCATCTACTGGCGGCTCACTGCCGCCGCACAGGACCGGGCAGCCTCGCTGGCAGCAGGCGGCTGGGCTGGCGATTAGCCCAGATAGCCGCGCAGGATCTGGGCGCGGCTGGGGTGACGCAGCTTGGCGAGGGTCTTCGACTCGATCTGGCGGATGCGCTCGCGGGTGACACCGAACTCGCGGCCCACCTCTTCCAGCGTCCGCGGATGACCGTCGGTGAGCCCGAACCGCAGCTGGATGATCTTCTGCTCGCGCCCGGACAGGCTGTCCAGGATCTGCTCAAGCTGGTCCTGCAGCATGATGAACGCCGCGGCCTCGAGCGGCACAACGGCGTCGGTGTCCTCGATGAAGTCGCCGAGGTCGGAGTCTTCCTCGCCGATCGGCGCCTGCAGCGATACCGGTTCCTGGGCGATCCGCTGGATCTCGGCGACCCGCTCCGGCGTCATCCCCATCTCGGCCGCGATCTCGTCCGGGGTCGCCTCCCGGCCCAGGTCCTGGTGAAGCTGGCGCTGGACCCGCGCCATCTTGTTGATCGTCTCCACCATGTGCACCGGGATCCGGATCGTGCGTGCCTGGTCCGCGATCGCCCGGGTGATGGCCTGCCGGATCCACCAGGTCGCATAGGTGGAGAACTTGTAGCCCTTGGTGTAGTCGAACTTCTCCACCGCCCGGATCAGGCCCAGGTTCCCCTCCTGGATCAGGTCCAGGAAGCTGAGCCCGCGGCCGATGTAGCGCTTGGCGATGGACACGACCAGCCGCAGGTTCGCCTCGATGAGCCGCTGCTTGGCACGCAGCCCTTCAGCGGCGAGCAGGGCGAGCTCGGTGCGCGCGGCACCATGGCAGGGCAGGCCGCCGGCCAGCTTCTCCTCCGCGAACAGTCCCGCCTCGATCGACTTGGCCAGCTCGACCTCGTCCTCGGCGGTCAGCAGCGGCACCCGGCCGATCTCGCGCAGGTAGATGCGCACGAGGTCACTGGTGACCGGACGGCGGGCCTCGTCGGACGAGGCGGCGCCGCGGCGGCCCTCGGCCTCCTCCGGCACAGCGTCGAGGATGTCGACACCCTCGTCCGAGAGCATCCGGACCACGCCCTCGATCGCGTGCGCCGGAAGGTCACTGGCATCGAGGGCGACGGCGATGTCGGCCAGTGCCACGGCACCTTGCTCCCTGGCACGCGCGATCAGGTCCGCCATCGGATCATCGGACTGCCGTCCGCTGGGGAGTAGCGTGAGGGTCACGAAGCCAGTGTGCGTCAGGATGCGCAGGTTACGGGGGGCTTAATTTTGTCACCCTGCGGCCTGTAACACCGGGGACACCGCGCGCGATCTGGGTCGGGCAGCGGTGCTCAGAGCGCTCCGGCGGCCTTCTCCAGCAGCGCTTTCCGCCGCTGTTCCAGCGCCACGAGATCGCCGAACGTCCGGTTGTACTCGGGGTTGTCCACCGGGCTGAGCCGCTGCAGCCGCGATTTGACCGTCGCGATGCTGCGGCTGACCGCCAGTTCCTCGACCCGCGCGAGCACCGCGTCGGCGTAACGGGCATCGGGCTCGCCGTCCGCTCTCGGCACCCGCAGGATCTCCACCGCCAGCTGCGTCACGAAGGCACGGGTGCGGTCCTCGGGCGCCTTGTCCCGCAGCCGCGCCGTCCATTCCTGCGCGTTGCCCGCTCCCCCGGTGCCGCCGCAGACCGCGATCAGCTCACGCACCTCCGTGTGCTGGGCGGCGGTGAAAGCCGCCTGGTCAATGGCGTCGAAAGCCGGCCCGCACAGGGCCGGCCGCTGGATGGCCAGCTTGAGCGCCTCCCGCTCCACCTGGATCACCGGGTCGGCCAGATCGTAGCGGGGTTCGCCATCGCGGCCGCCCTGCTGGCCCGCTGGCCCGCGCCCACCGGATCGGGCCGGCCCGCCCGCGTCGCCACCTGGACCCTGCTCCCGGTCAGCCCAGTAGACCCGGCCCTGGCCGGCCGTCGCCGCGCGGCGCTGGCCACCACCGTGCTGGCCACCACCGTGCTGGCTGCCACCGCGCTGGCTGCCACCGCGCTGGCCACCACCGTGCTGGCGGACCCGGGCCAGCACGAACTCCTCGTCCAGCATGCCCAGCCAGCGGTCGAGGCTGATCGCGTACCTGTCCCGCAGGCCCCGGTCCTTGATCCGGCCGATGATCCGCGCCGCGGCGTCCAGCGCGGCCAGCCGGCCTTCGTTGGTGTCGAGGTTGTGCTTGCCCAGCTCGCTGCGGATCGCGAACTCGAACACCGGCACCCGCCGCGCGACCAGGTCGCGCACGGCCGCGTCACCCTGCTTGAGCCGCAGATCGCACGGGTCGAGGCCGTCCCGCTGCACGGCCACGAACGTCTGGGTGACGAACCGCTCCTCCAGGTCGAACGCGCGCAGTGCCGCACGCTGGCCAGCCGCGTCCCCGTCGAAGGTGAAGATGACCTCGCCCTGGAACTGGTCGGCGTCCATCAGCAGCCGCCGCAGCACCTTGATGTGCCCGTCGCCGAACGAGGTGCCCGATGTCGCCACCGCCGTGGGCACCCCGGCCAGGTGGCAGGCCATGACGTCGGTGTAGCCCTCGACCACCACCGCCTGGCGGCGCTGGGCGATCTCCCGCTTGGCCAGGTCCGCCCCGTACAGCACCGAGCTCTTCTTGAACAGCGGTGTCTCGGGGGTGTTCAGGTATTTCGGGCCGTCGTCGTCGGCGGCGAGCTTGCGCGCCCCGAACGCGATCACATCCCCGGTCAGATCCCTGACCGGCCAGATCAGCCGGCCACGGAACCTGTCCACCGGGCCGCGCCGGCCCGGGCTGGCCAGCCCCCCGGTCAGCAGCTCGGCGTCGGTGAACCCCCGGCCACGCAGGTGCCGGGTGAGGGCCTCCCATTCCGCGGGCGCGTACCCGACACCGAAACGCTCGGCGTCCGCGAGCTCGAATCCGCGCTCCGACAAGAAGTCGCGCCCGATCCGGGCGAGTGGCGTGGTCAATCGTTCGGCATAATAATCGGCTGCTGCCTTATGGGCCTCCAGCAGGCGGCGGCGCTGGCTCTGCTCCTGGCCAGGGACGTGGCCCCCCTGCTCGTACCGGAGGTCGATGCCCGCGCGGGCGGCGAGCCGCTCGACGGCCTCCGGGAACGAGAGGTTGTCGATCCGCTCCACGAACTTGATCACGTCGCCGCCGTCGGCGCAGGAGAAGCAGTACCACAGGCCACGGGCCGGGGTGACGTTGAACGACGGTGTCTTCTCGTCGTGGAACGGGCACAGGCCCTTGAGCGAGCCGCCGCCCGCGTTGCGGAGCTGGAGGTACTCGCCGACGACCTCGTCGATGGGCGAGCGCTCGCGGACAACTGCGATGTCCTCGTCGCGGATCCGGCCTGCCATCGGCAATCCCTCCGCCCCGTGAGCCCGCCGCCCCGTCCTGGCGAGTCTAGTGCCCGCTACCGTTGCGGGTCAGTGAGCATGAGTAAGCTCGCGTTCCGCAGCCAGCGGTTGCCCGCCAGCGGTCCCGGTCTTGCCCGCAGATGCGGTGCCGGGTTCCTGTTTCACCGGGACGTGCCCAGCGGCGCCGGGTCTTACAGTCCCTCCGCAGGCGTTTAGGCTCTCCGCCCCACTGGCGGCGAGCTTGAGCAGGTTCACCGCAGCGTTGATGTCCCGGTCAAGGATGAGGCCGCAGGCGGTGCACACATACGTGCGCTCGGACAGGGCCAGCTTGGCTTTCACTGCGCCGCAGCCCGAGCACGTCTTGGAGCTTGGATAGAACCGGCCTGCCACGATGAGCCGGCCGCCGTTCCAGGTGGTCTTGCAGGCCAGCATCCGCCGGGCTTCCCCGAAACCGGCGTCGGAGATGGCGCGGGCGAGTCGCCGGTTCCGGACCATGCCGGCCACGTTCAGGTCTTCGGCCACGACCGTCTCGTACCGCTCGGCCAGGTCGCTGGTGGCCTTGTGGAGCGCGTCGGCGCGGACGGTGGCCACCCGTGCGTGGACGCGGGCGAGCCGGGCCGCGGACTTGTGCCGGTTCGCGGAGCCTTTCGTCTTGCGGGAGTGTGCCCGGCCGGCACGGCGCAGGCGGCGCAGCGAGGACCGCAGCGCCTTCGGCCCGGCCACGGCGAGCGTCTGCCCGTTATCGTCCACGCCGGTCAGCAGGGTCTTCACCCCGAGGTCGATCCCGATGGCCGACCCCGGCCGGGCGTGGCGCTGCGGGACGGAGCGCTCCACCTCCACGGTGAACGAGACGAACCAGCGCTGCGCGGTGCGGGAGACGGCGGCCGGCAGGATGCGGGCCGTGCCGTTGTCCAGCCTGCGGGCGAGCTTGCGCGTGGACTCGTGCGTGACGGCAACCCCCAGGCGCGGGAGGGTGACCGCCCGGCCCGGGCAGCGCATCGCACCCGCACCGAACCGGAACGAGTCCCGGCACCTGCCGCGCTTCTTGAACAGGGGAAACCCGAGCCGCTTGCCCTTGCGCAGGCCCTTCTTCGACGCGGTGAAGTCCCGCAGCGCCCGGTCCAGGTCGCGGAACGCCTCCTGGCAGGCGCATTTGGAGTTCTCGCCCCACCAGGCCAGCGCCGGGTCAGCCTTCTTCTCCGCGTTCCAGAGTTTGTGCAGGCCGATGGCCGAGTACCATGTGCTCTCGGCCTCGTAGCGCTCCTTGCACTTCGCCAGGCCCCAGTTCCACGCGAACCGCGCCGCGCCCGCGTGCGACCGCAGGGCACGTTCCTGAGCCGGGGTGGGGCCGAGCGCGAAGCGGTACGCCTGGTTCACTTTCACAGCGCGTCCCCGGTGGCCGCCTCAACGGCGCGCTTCGCACGGTCCGCCGCAGCGCGCCTGCCGTACAGCCGGGCACACAGGGACGTGAGGATCTCTGTCACATCCCGCACCAGGTCGTCATCCACCCCGGACGGGTCCGCCACCAGCAGACGGCGCCCCTGGGCCGACAGCGCTGCCTCCACGTACTCGGCACCGAACCGGGCGAACCGGTCCCGGTGCTCCACCACGATCGTGTCCACCGCCGGGTCACCAAGCAGGCCGAGGAACTTGCGGCGCCTGCCGTTCAGCGCGGACCCGACCTCGGTCACCACCCGGCTCACGGCCAGCCCTTCAGCAGCCGCCCACGCGGTCACCCGTGCAACCTGCCGGTCCAGGTCCGCACGCTGATCGGCAGATGACACGCGGGCATACACGGCGACCACAGCGGGCGGAGTGGAAACAGGCACCGGATCGACCAGGATCAGGCGCCCCGCCCGCCGCGCCGGGACTGGGAGCTTTCCTTCCCGGAACCAGCGGTATGCGGTCACAGGATGCACCCCCTGCTGCCGCGCCCACTCCTTCAAGTTCACTCATGCATTCTACCGCACACCCAGAAGGCAACAGCTGGCACGCCCCCGTCCTGCCCGGTTCGGCGGCGGGTGTTGATACCGTCGCGACGTGGCCGGCCTGCTGGTGCTCTGGGACATCGACTACACGCTGCTGAGTGCCGGCGGCGTCGGCTCGACGGTCTACCGCTCGGTCTTCCGTGACCTGTTCGGCCGCGATCTGGCGGAAGTGGCGCCGATGGCCGGGCGGACCGAACGGGCGATCATCGCCGACACCCTGACCATGGCCGGGGTCGCCGAGCCGGCCCGTCATGTCGAGGATTTCATGGCCGAGCTGTCCCGGCGGGCGCCGGATCTGCGTGCCAGGTTCGCCGCGCACGGGCATGCCCTGCCTGGCGCGGCGGCGGCACTGGCCGCGGTGGCCGCGATGGGCCCGGACGCGGTGCAGTCGGTTCTGACCGGGAACCTGCCCGCGATCGCCGAGGCGAAGCTGGCCGCGTTCAGGCTGGCCATCCACCTCGACCTGAAGATCGGCGCCTACGGCGACCACCACGAGGTCCGGGCCGAGCTGGTTCACCTGGCCCGGCAGCGGGCCGCCGCCGCGTACGGCCGGGACTTCGGCGGCGCGGCGACGGTGCTGGTCGGAGACACGCCACTGGATGTGGCGGCGGCGCTCGCCACTGGCGCCCGGTCGGTCGCCGTGGCCACCGGCGGCTCGTCCGCCGCCGACCTGGCCGCCGCCGGCGCCGGCGTGATCCTCCCCGACCTCACCAACACCTCCGCCGTCCTCGCCGCCCTCGGAATGCCCCTATAGCAGGCCCGGCTGACATTCGGCACTGCACTGTCCCCAGTAGGGCGTTGCCGCACCGGCTGTCCACAGGTTGGCGGGCGGGGTTCCGGCAACAGCCACCCGCGGTCAGTGTCGACCGGTGACGATGAAACAGTCGGCAAGCTGGCGGGATCTGCTCGACCACCAGCATGGTGTCATCGCCCGCTGGCAGATCGCGCAGCCGGGCCGCCGGCCGTTGCCAGTCGAGAACCAGTTACGCAGCGGCCGCTGGCAGCCCCTCTGCCGAGGGGTGTACGCCGCGTTCACGGGCCCGCCGCCACGGACGGCCGTACTCTGGGGCGCCGTGCTGCGGGCGGGCCCCGGCGCTGTACTCAGCCATCACAGCGCCGCTGAACTCGACAGGCTCATCGATCAGCCGGCCGACGCCATCCATGTGACGATCAGCAGTGCCCGCCGGGTCAGTATGGGCCCATCACGAAGCGGCCGCCTGCCAGCCATCGTCATCCATCACTCGGACCGGATCGAGCAGACCCGTCATCCCTCACGCACGCCGCCCCGGACCAGGATTGAGGAGACCGTTGTTGACCTGACCCAGGCCGCGGTGTCCCTTGACGAGGCGATCTCATGGGTCATCCGGGCGTACTCACGCCGGCTGACCACGCCCGCACTCCTGCGCGGAGCGCTGGCAGCCAGACCGCAGGCGAGATGGCGAGCCGATCTGGCAGAGGCGCTGGCAGACGCCGCTGTGGGGATTCACTCCAGGCTGGAAGGCCGCTATGTGCACCGGGTCGAGCGGCCGCATGGGCTGCCCAGGGCTACCCGGCAGGCCCTCAGCAGGGCAGGCATGCGTACCCGGTACCTTGACAACCTCTATCGCGAGTTCGGTGTGGCCGTCGAACTCGACGGCCAGGCGGCACATCCAGCCGAGGCGCGCTGGCGGGACATCCACCGCGACAACGCCAGCGCGGCGATCGGCATCATCACCTTGCGGTACAGCTGGGCGGACGTGGCGATGGATGCCTGCCGGGTGGCAGCCGAGATCGCACACGTCCTGGGTGAACGCGGCTGGCCAGGCCGCCTGCGGCCATGCGCCCCTAGCTGCACTGCAGTCTGCTCATGATCCTGAAGACTTTTACGCAGCATGCGCGTAAAAGTCTTCAGGATCATGAAGGCGCACACTGGCCATCAGCGGTGTCACCAGGCCGCGCTGACCGGCCCGCTCACAGCTCCCCGAGCGGCACGTCCGGGTCGGTGAGCTGCCCGGGGTCGACCTGCTTCCCGGACCGGATGAGCGCCTGGATGCCGTCGTTGACATCCCAGACGTTGACGTTCATGCCGGCCACCACCGCCCCGTCCCGCAGCCAGAACGCGATGAACTCCCGGCCGGGCCGGTCCCCCCGGTACAGCACCTGGTCGTAGGAGCCGGGCTCGGGCAGGCCGGCCGCCTCCATGCCCAGGTCGTACTGGTCACTGTAGAAATAGGGCACCGGGTCGTAGCTGACCTCCTGGCCGAGCATCGACCGGGCCGCGGCGGGCCCGGCGTTGAGCGCGTTCGCCCAGTGCTCCACCCGGACCCGGCGGCGCAGCAGCGGGTGATAGGAGTTGGCCACATCGCCGGCCGCGTAGATGCTGGAGTCGGAGGTGCGCAACGCGGCGTCCACCACGACCCCGTTGCCGACCTCCAGCTCCGCGTCGGCGGCCAGGCCCGTGTTGGGGACCGCGCCGATCCCGACCACGACCGCGTCGGCGGGCACCGCCGCGCCCGAGGAGGTGATGACCTCGCCGACCCGGCCAGACCCGCGGAACTCGCTGACCGACTCCCCGAAGCGGAACTGGACCCCGTGCTCCCGATGCAGGTCGGTGAACATCGCGCCCAGTTCGGGGCCGAGCGCGCGGTGCAGCGCCGCTGGCTCCGGCTCGATCACGGTCACCTCGCAGCCAGCCTCGCGGGCGGCGGCGGCGACTTCCAGGCCGATCCAGCCCGCGCCAGCGATGACCACCTGGCCGCCTGCCTTCAGCGCAGCCGCCAGCCGCTCGCAGTGGCCCACCGTGCGCAGGTACAGCACGCCGTCCAGGTCATTGCCGGGCACCTTGAGCTTGCGCGGGGACGCGCCGGTCGTCAGCAGCAGGCGGTCATAGCCGAGGCTCCCCCCGTCCGCGAAGGTGACCCGCCGGGCGGCCGGGTCCACCGCGGTCGCCCGGGTGCTGAGCCGCAGATCCACCTCGTGCTCGGCGTACCAGCCTTCCTCGTGCACATAGATCGAGGACTTCTCGTCCTTGCCGAGCAGGTAGCCCTTGGACAGCGGCGGGCGCTCATAGGGGCGCTCGGCCTCGGCGCCGATCAGGACGACCTGGCCGCCGAAGCCTTCCGCGCGCAAGGTCTCGGCCGCCTTGGCGCCGGCCAGGCTCGCGCCGACGATCACATAAGTGGGCTCAGGCATCGGGTGATCCTCCCTTGATGGCGCTGGCCGGCTGCCGGCACAGCCGCCGGTGCCAGGCGATGGCGGACGTATCGGTGAGTGAGGCGATCTGGTCGACGACAACACGCAGCCGCCCGGTATCGGTGCCAGCGGCCTGGAAAGCGGGCCGGAGCGCCGGCTCCAGTGAGTCCGGGGCGGCCGCTTCCACCGCGGCGGCGAGTTCCCAGATGAGGTCCCGCTCGCGTGCCTGTGCCGCCGCTGCCCCGTCCCGGCTCATCACGTAGTGCGCCGCGACGCCCTTGAGCAGTGCGCATTCCAGCCGCTGCCGCCGCGGCACGATCAGGTCGGCCGCGTACCTGGTCAGCGGCCCCTGCTGGCCGGCCGTTGCGGAGGCCGCGAGCGTCGCCTCCTGGGCGGCACCGCAGAACCGCCCGATCAGCTCGCTGGTCAGGTGCTTGAGCCCGGCCAGGCCGGCCAGGCTGCCGTCGAAGGCGGCCGGCCAGCAGGGCAGCGCAAGCAGCTCCTCGAACACGTCGCCCAGCTCCGCCAGGGCGACCGATCCCGGCGCGCAGTAGTAGGTGGCGGTCACGCCGGCCACCTCCTCCCGCTGGGACCTGTCACGCAAGCTGCCCAGCGTGATGTGGCCCGCCTGCAGGCCGTCCTCCAGGTCGTGCACGGAGTAGGCGACGTCATCGGCCCAGTCCATGACCTGCGCCTCCAGGCAGCGGCGGCCGGGCGGCCCGCCGTCCCGGATCCAGCCGAACACATCGGCATCGTCGGCGTAGTACCCGAACTTCGGGGGGGAAGGGGGGGTCGTCCCCCCGGGCTGGCCCAGCGGGGGGGAAGGGGGGGTCGCGGGGGCAGACCCGCCCGGCGGGAACCCCGGTGCGGCGCTGCCGGCTGGCCCGGCCTCACCAGCGTTCACCGAGCCAGGTGCGCCGGTCCCCCACGGGTACTTGAGTGTCGCGTCCAGGGTGGCCCGGGTGAGGTTCAGCCCGGCACCGGGCACCTTCGCCTCCAGCCGGGTCAGCAGCCGCAGGCTCTGCGCGTTCCCCTCGAAGCCGCCGCATCCGGCGGCGACCTGCGCGAGGACGACCTCCCCGTTATGGCCGAACGGAGGATGTCCCAGATCGTGTGCCAGGCAGGCGGCGTCCACGAGGTCGGGATCACAGCCGAGGGCCGCCCCGAGCTCGCGGCCGATCTGCGCGCACTCCAGCGAGTGGGTGAGCCTGGTCCGCGGGAAGTCCCCCGCGCCCACCTCGACCACCTGGGTCTTGGCGGCCAGCCGCCGCAGCGCAGACGAGTGCAGCACCCGGGCCCGGTCCCGCACGAACGGCCCCCGCTGGTAGGTGCCTGGTGGCTGCGCCCGCTTCGGCGCCTCCGCCACCCAGCGGGCAGCCGCGTGCGAGTCGTAGCCCGGGTCTCGCGTCACCTGCTGTCGCTGCCGCCGGCGGTTTCCATCACCACCGCCCGGCCGGCCTCCAGCCGGGCCACCGGAACCCGGAACGGCGAGCACGACACGTAGTTGAGGCCGACCTGGTGGAAGAAGTGCACCGAGTCCGGGTCACCGCCGTGCTCACCGCATACGCCCAGTTCCAGGCCCGGGCGCTGCGCGCGGCCCTCCTCGCTGGCGATCCTGATCAGGCGGCCGATCCCTTCGGTGTCGATCGTCTCGAACGGGGAGACACCGAAGATGCCCAGCTCGATGTAGCGGCTGAAGAACGACCCTTCCACGTCGTCGCGGGAGAACCCCCAGCCCATCTGGGTCAGGTCGTTGGTGCCGAAGGAGAAGAACTCGGCGCTGCGCGCGATCTCCCCGGCGATCAGGGCCGCCCGCGGCACCTCGATCATGGTGCCGATGAGGGTGTGCACCGTGGTGCCGGTCTCCTTCTCGACCGCCTCGAGCACCTTGGCAGTCTCCTCACGGGTGATCTCCATCTCCTGCACCGAGGCGGTCAGCGGGATCATGATCTCGGGCCGTGGGTCGCCGCCGGCCTTCTTGCACTGCGCCGCAGCGTGTGCGATGGCGCGCACCTGCATGGCGAACAGGCCCGGGATGACCAGACCGAGCCGCACCCCGCGCAGGCCCAGCATGGGGTTCTGCTCGTGCAGCCGCCGCACGGCCTCCAGCAGCTTGCGGTCCTTCGCCGAGGCGGAGTCCCCGGCGAGGGCGACCTGCACCGACATCTCGGTCAGGTCGGGCAGGAACTCGTGCAGCGGCGGGTCGATCAGCCGGATGGTGACCGGCAGCCCGTCCATGGCCTCGAAGATCTCGACGAAGTCGCCGCGCTGCAGCGGCTCCAGCGCGTCCAGCGCGGACTGCCGGCTGGCGTCGTCATCGGCCAGGATCAGCCGCTCTACCAGCTGGCGCCGCTCGCCGAGGAACATGTGCTCGGTGCGGACCAGGCCGACCCCGCCCGCGCCGAACCGGCGGGCACGGGCGCAGTCCTCGCCGGTGTCGGCGTTGGCGAACACCCCGAGGCGGCGCCGGGCGTCGGCGTGCTTCATGAGCCGGTCGACCGCGGTGACCAGGTCGTCGGCCTGCGGATCGAGCCCGCCCTCGAAGTAGGTGACGACCGGGGAGGCGGCCACCGGCATCTCGCCGAGGAAGACGGCCCCGCTGGTGCCGTCGATCGAGATCACGTCACCCTCGGATACGACCACCCCGCCGGGGGCGGTGAGCTTGCGGCCGGGAATGTCGACCTCGAGCTCCTCGGCGCCGCACACGCAGGTCTTGCCCATGCCGCGGGCGACCACGGCGGCGTGGCTGGTCTTGCCGCCGCGGCTGGTGAGGATGCCCCGGGCGGCGATCATCCCGTGCAGGTCGTCGGGGTTGGTCTCGCGGCGGACCAGGATCACCTTCTCGCCGGCGGCGGCCTGCTCCACCGCGCGCGCGGAGTCGAAGACCACCTTGCCGACGGCCGCCCCCGGCGACGCGCTGATCCCGGTGGTGATCGGTGTGCCGTCGTGGCTCACGTCGAACCGGGGGAACATCAGCCGGGCCAGCTGGTCGCCGGTGACCCGGGTGAGCGCTTCGTCCTCGTCGATGAGGCCCTGGTCGATCAGCTGGGTGGCGATCCGGAAGGCGGCGGCGGCGGTCCGCTTGCCGACCCGGGTCTGCAGCATCCACAGCTTGCCCCGCTCGATGGTGAACTCGATGTCGCACAGGTCGCGGTAGTGGTTCTCCAGCGTCTCCATGATCTGCAGCAGCTGCTTGTAGGACGCGGCGTCGATCTGCTCGAGGTCCTGCAGCGGGACGGTGTTGCGGATGCCGGCCACGACATCCTCGCCCTGGGCGTTCTGCAGGTAGTCGCCGTAGATGCCCTGCTGGCCGGTGCCCGGATCACGGGTGAAGGCGACCCCGGTACCGGAGTCCATGCCCAGGTTGCCGAACACCATCGCGACCACGTTGACCGCGGTGCCGAGGTCCGCGGGGATGCGCTCCTGCCGCCGGTAGAGCACGGCCCGGTCGGCGTTCCAGGAGCCGAACACGGCCCGGATCGCCAGGTCCATCTGCTCCCGCGGCTCCTGCGGGAACTCGCGGCCGGCCCGCTGGCGCACGATCGCCTTGAACTCGTCGACGATCTTGCGCAGGTCGTCGGCGTCCAGGTCGAGGTCGTTGCGGGTGCCCTTGGCGTTCTTCGCCGCGTCCATCGTGTGCTCGAAGGCCTCACCGTCGATGCCGAGCACGGTCTTGCCGAACATCTGGATCAGCCGGCGGTAGGAGTCCCACGCGAAGCGCTCGTTGCCCGCCTGCCGGGCCAGCCCGTGCACGGACTCGTCGGACAGGCCGATGTTGAGCACGGTCTCCATCATGCCGGGCATGGAGAACTTGCCGCCGGACCTGACACTGACCAGCAGCGGGTCGGCGGGGGCGCCGAGGCGCCGCCCCATCGCCTCTTCCAGCGCCCGCAGATGCGTGCTGACCTCGCCGGCCAGGCCATCGGGGACGTCACCGGTGCGCAGGAAATGGCGGCAGGCATCGGTGGTGATGATGAACCCGGGCGGTACCGGCAGCCCCAGGTTGGTCATCTCCGCCAGGTTCGCTCCCTTGCCACCGAGCAGGTCCTTCAGGTCCTTGTTGCCCTCGGTGAAGGCGTAGACGAGCTTCGCCACTGCACGCTCTCCTTGATGCCTGCCCCGCCCGCGCGCGTCCGCGCAATGGCAGGCGGTCTGTGGATGTCCGGCCGTTACGGCCCCGATGATTGGACTCTACCGAGCGTGGGCACCCGATGGCTGCCTGGCACCCGATTCTTGCCCCGTGGCGACCCCTGGCCAGGCAACCGTGGGGCCGTGCCCGGCAGGCGCCGCGGCACAGCCGTGCCAAACACTGCCGAGGCGGCCGTGACAGCCCACAATTGGGGCAGGGAGCCGCGAGCTACACCGGGGAGACACGTGCGCCAGCCGACGGTCGGATTGCTGCATCCGGGTGAGATGGGCGCTGCCGTGGGCGGCTGCCTCGCCGGGCGCGGGCTGCGTGTGCTGTGGGCCTCCGCCGGGCGCAGCGCGGCGAGCGCCGGGCGGGCAGCCGCGGCCGGCCTGCACGACGGCGGCGATCCTGGCCAGCTGGCCAGCCAGGCCGACGTCATCCTGTCAGTCTGCCCTCCGCACGCGGCAGTGGACGTGGCCCGCGCGGCAGCCGGTTTCGGCGGCGTCTACGTGGACGCGAACGCGGTGTCCCCGGCCACCGCACGTGAGATCGCCAGCATCGCCGAGGCCGGCGGCGCCAGTTTCGTGGACGGCGGCATCATCGGCTCGCCGCCGCACGTGCCCGGCGATGCCCGGCTCTACCTGTCCGGCCAGCGTGCTGCCGAGATAGCGGCGTTGTTCACCGGCACGCCCCTGGACGCCCGGGTGATCGGCGATGACCCCGGCGCGGCCTCCGCCGTCAAAATGGCCTACGCCGCATGGACCAAGGGCACGGCCGCGCTGCTGCTGGCCGTCCGCGCGCTCGCCAGCGCCGAGGGGGTCGAGGAAGCGCTGCTCGCGGAGTGGCAGCAGTCCCAGCCCGCCCTGACCGCCCGCTCGCATGCGGCGGCCCGCTCGGCGGCGGAGAAAGGCTGGCGCTGGGTGGCAGAGATGGAGGAGATCGCCGCCGCCATGGCCGCCGACGGCCTGCCGGACGGCTTCCACCAGGCCGCGGCAGGGATATTCGCCCGGGTCCGCCGCGCGGCGCCGGAGTCCCTGGATGAGAGCGCCACCGCCACGGTGATCGGCGGGCTCCTGGCCGGCGACCCGGCAGATCGGCACGGCCAGGCAGCGCAATAGCGCGCCCCCGATGGTGATCGGTGTGGTCACCCACGGCCCCGCAATAGCCGCCCGGCCCGGCCTGTACCTCAGCCGCTACCTCAGCCGCCCAGACCGCCTGGACAGGCCCACCCCGCATAGCGAAGATGATCCGGGCAAGGGGTTCCGGCGCGCCTCATCCCACACTGAGTCACAGCGCGGGCGGCGGGCACGTGCGGCAGGGCGCGATCAGCAGCCGGTCAGACGTTCGGAAAGGTAGGACTCGAGCGCGTCGATGCCGATCCGGTCCTGGCGCATCGAGTCGCGTTCCCGCACGGTGACCGCCTGGTCGTTCAGGGTGTCGAAGTCGACGGTGACGCAGTAGGGCGTGCCGATCTCGTCCTGGCGCCGGTAGCGGCGGCCGATCGCGCTCGCGTCGTCGAAGTCGGTGTTCCACCGCTTGCGCAGCTGCGCGGCCAGGTCGCGCGCCTTGGGCGACAGGTCAGCGTGGCGGGACAGCGGCAGCACCGCGACCTTGACCGGGGCGATCCGGTGGTCGAGCCGGAGCACGGTCCGCTTCTCCGGGTTGCCCTTGGCGTCGGGCGCCTCGTCCTCGGCGTAGGCGTCCATCAGGAAGACCAGCATGGACCGGTCCACCCCGGCCGCCGGCTCGATGACGTAGGGAATGAACCGCTCACCGGAATCGGTGTCCAGGTAGGACAGGTCCTGCCCGGAGGCGCGGGCGTGGGTGCTCAGGTCGAAGTCGGTGCGGTTGGCGATCCCCTCAAGCTCGCCCCATTCGCCGCCGGGGAAGCCGTACCGGTACTCGACGTCCACCGTCCGCTTGGAGTAGTGGGAGCGCTTCTCGGCTGGGTGCTCATACAGGCGCAGGTTCTCCTCGCGCACACCGAGGCCGGTGTACCAGCCGAACCTGGCCGCGATCCAGTGCTCGTGCCACTCCTCGTCGGTGCCGGGCTTGACGAAGAACTCCATCTCCATCTGCTCGAACTCGCGGGTGCGGAAGATGAAGTTGCCCGGTGTGATCTCGTTGCGGAACGACTTGCCGATCTGCCCGATCCCGAACGGGATCTTCTTCCGGGAGGTCTGCAGCACGTTGCGGTAGTTGATGAAGATGCCCTGCGCGGTCTCCGGCCGCAGGTAGGCCAGGCCCGACTCGTCTTCGGTGGCACCGAGGTAGGTGCGCAGCAGCCCGTTGAACATCCGCGGCTCGGTGAAGGCACCCTTCGTGCCGCAGTTCGGGCACGCGATCTGGGTCAGGCCCCCGGTGGGCGCGTGGCCGTGCTTCTCCTCGTAGGCCTCGGTGAGGTGGTCGGCCCGGTACCGCTTGTGGCAGGACTGGCACTCGGTCAGCGGATCCACGAACTCGGTCACATGGCCGCTTGCTTCCCAGACCTCGCGGGCGAGGATGACGCTGGAGTCGAGCCCGACGATGTCGTCGCGCTCCTGCACCATCGACTTCCACCACTGCCGCTTGACGTTGTTCTTCATCTCAGCGCCGAGCGGGCCGTAGTCCCAGGATGCGCGCAGCCCGCCGTAGATCTCACTGGAGGGGTAGACCAGGCCGCGGCGCTTGCAGAGGCTGACGATCGTGTCCATGTGGTCGGTACGGCGTGCCATGGGGAGGACTCCATCCGGCTGGCGGTCGGCGGGCATGCGCAGGCCCACTCAAGGGGGCGCGTGCGCCAAGCTTAGCCCGGTCCGGAGCCAGGCCGGCATCTGCCGCGCCCGGCCGGCAGCGGGCGCTACCGGTATACCGCCCCGTCAACCAGGTCCGAGTCGATGTTCAGCGCGATACCGCCGACCCGGCGCCGGTGGCCGCCCATGTACTGCTTGAGCCGGTGGCTGGGCCACCAGGCCGGCAGCACATACGGCGTGCCGTTCAGGTTCGCCCGGCCGTCCCAGAGCGCGAACCATATCGAGTTGGGCTTGGCCAGCCGCCACTGGTAGACGTGCGAGGCGCGGCCGAGGTTCGCCGCTGCCGCGCTGGCACTGGAGTAGACGCCGGACCGGTACCCGAGCCGGTGCAGTTCCCGTGTCCAGCCGTTGAGGAAAGACAGCACCTGGCGGCGGCATATGCCCTTGGCCGGGTTGTAGAACTCCATGTCGTCGTAGATGGGAGCGCCGCGGCCGATGCCCAGCGAGGCCGCCAGCGCGACGGCACCCTGGGCGGCGGCGATGCCCTGCGCCCGGGCATGCCCTTTCCTGATCCGCACCTGGAACCGTGTGCACGGGGCCTGCCGCCCGACATAGGTCGGAATCAGCGCCCAGCCCATGGCGGTCACCGCACGCACCCAGCTGGCCGACAGGCTGCCGAATCCGCAGCCCGCCTCTGGCCCTCCGATGTAGATGGCCATGGCCGAGAACACCCGGTGCCAGATCCGCATCGTCTGCAGCGACGGGGTCGAGCAGGTGTCGAAGCCGCGGATCGGGTGGCGCCCGGCGCGCCGGTGGCTGTGCCCGCTGGCCCGCCCCACCGCGTCCGGCCGGGTGGCCAGCGCCAGGGCCTTCGCTGCCGACTGTGCGTCCTGGGTCACCGGCGGCCCCGTCGCGGGCTGGCCAGTGGTCGGCTGGCCGGCCGCCGCCGGGCCGGTGGCCGCCGGGCCGGCCCAGCGCAGGGTGCGGATGATCCCGCTGACCTGGCTCGGGCTGGCCGCATAAGTGGCGGTGACGGTGAGTCCCTGGTGCGGGAACGTGCCCCAGAGCTGGTGATCCTGGGCGTCCTGCAGGACCACCCCACCCGCCTGCAGCCCGCCGAGCGACAGCCTGGGCCTGGCCGGTCCCCACTGCTCCCCCGGCGGCTGCGGCGCCGGCGGCCCGCTCGCCTGCAGGCTGATCGTTGCCACCCGCCCCACCAGATGAGCCGGGCACAGCTGGTTGGGGCCGGGCGGTCCCAGGTAGACGGCGTGCCGGTCGTACCGCACGCAGCGGGCCGGGTCGGTGGCGAGCCGGTAGACGGGCCAGCTCGCAGGTACGTCGATCGTGTACCCGTCGAAGCTGACCACCTTGGTGCCAGCAGGCACGCCGGGCCTGGCCGCCTGGCCCGGCCCGGCCGCGAGGCCCGGCCCGGCCAGGCCGGGCCGCAGCACCAGCCCGGTCAGCCGTGCCGGCGCTGGCACCCGCCCCGGCGCCTCCGGCTGGATTGCGCCACAGGTCCCGATTCCGGTTACAGTAAGCCCGATGGCCACGATGAGCGTGGCTACGCGTCGCATCTGCATTCCCCCGCATGCGATGACGGCACACTCGCCACGAGTGTGAAAAGCCCCCTGACAACTCCCTGTTCCCGCGATATTCGGAGAACATGCGCAGCAATGCGCGGCCAGGTGACAGCGGGCCGGATGTTTGACGGGAATTGTGACGCCGTGAGGGAAAGGCCACCGGGGCGGATGAGAAGGACGACCGAATGACCACGCCGCAGCGGCGCCAGCCACGGCCGACGGCCCCCGGTGGCCGTGCCGCGGGCCAGGGCCGCCCAGCAGGCAAAGGCGGCCGGTCAACAGGCAAAGGCCGGTCAACAGGCAAAGGCGGCCGCCCAGCAGGCCAGGGTGGCCGGGCCGGTCGGGCGGCTCGCCCGCTGCCGACGGGCAGCAGCCTCTACACCCCGCGCGCGTCCGGCGCCCGGCGGACGGTGGAACAGTCCAGCGCCCAGCCGCTGGTGTTCCTGCACCAGCTGCCCCGCTGGCTGCTGCCGGTCGTGCTGCTCGCGCTGCTGGTGACCGGGTTCGCCGTGCCGGGCTGGATCGGGGCCGCGGCGCTGGTGCTGGTGGCGGTCTTCCTCGGCTGGCTGGGTTACCTGTCGTGGCCCGCGCTGGCAGCCCGGGGGCGGCTGCTGCGGCTAGCCGCGGTCGCCTGCATGCTGGCGCTCGCCGTCGCGGCGGCCCGCCGTTAACGACGGCAGCGGGTCCGGCTTGGCACCGCCATAACGGCGGTCCCGGCTCGCGTAGATCTCGCAGGCATGCCACAGATGGCGGCGGTCGAAATCAGGAAAGAGCGTGTCGAGGAAGACAAGCTCGGCATAGGCCGACTGCCAGAGCAGGAAGTTGGAAATTCGCTGCTCCCCGGATGACCGGACGAAAAGGTCGACGTCGGGGATTCCGGGCTCATCCAGGTAACGGGCGAACACTTTCTCATCGATCCGGTCGGCGCGCAGCCGCCCGGCGGCCACGTCAACCGCGATCGCCGCCGCGGCGTCGGCGATCTCCGCCCGCCCGCCATAGTTCACGCAGAACTGGAGCGTGAGAACCGAGTTCCCGGCAGTCATCCGTTCGGCGTCCTCAAGTTCGGAGATGACGCTGCGCCACAGCCGGGGCCGCCGGCCGGCCCAGCGGACCCGGACGCCCATCTCATGCAGCTGGTCGCGGCGGCGCCTGATGACGTCCCGGTTGAAGCCCATCAGGAACCGGACCTCGTCCGGCGAGCGCCGCCAGTTCTCGGTGGAGAACGCGTAGGCGGACAGATAGGGGATGCCAAGCTCGATCGCACCCATGATCACGTCGAAGAGCGAGTACTCGCCCCGCTTGTGACCCTCGGTGCGGGGCAGCCCGCGCTCCTTGGCCCAGCGCCCGTTGCCGTCCATAACCAGGGCCACGTGGCGGGGCAGGAACTCTGGGGCGATCGCGGGTGGCCGCACCCCGGTGACGTGCGGGTCGGGTGCGCGGACGGGCTGGCTCACCCGGGCTCCTTGGCGCGTCTCACACATGCTCCACATGACGAAGCGAGCGGATCGAATGCTCCAGGTGCCACTGCAGGTACGCGGCGACCAGACCGCTGCACTCTACTTGGTGCCGCCGCTGGGCCGCGTCGGCATGCTCCCAGTCACCCCGCAGCAGGGCGCTCATCAGGGCGATCGTGTGGGCAGACGGCGTGGCCGCGCCCGGCGGCCGGCAGGACTGGCAGGTCAGCCCGCCCGCCGCGATGGCGAACGCGCGCGATCCCCCGCCCGCCGGGTCGGTGGAGCCGCACAGGGCACATTCGGCCAGCGCAGGCGCGTAACCGGCCACCGCCAGCGAGCGCAGCAGGAACGCGTCCAGCACCAGCCGTGGGTCGTGCTCGCCCTCCCCCAGCGCCCGCAGCCCGCCGACCAGCAGCAGGAACTGGCGCAGCGCGGGCTCCTTCTCGACCGGGGTGAACCGCTCAGCGGTCTCCAGGATCGCCGTGCCGGTGGTGTAGCGCGGGTAGTCGGCGGACAGCGGCTGGCCGTAGGCCCGCACCGTCTCCGCCTGGGTGATCACGTCCAGCGACCGCCCGGTGTGAAGCTGGA
Organism: Streptosporangiaceae bacterium; assembly: GCA_035532275.1. GTDB lineage: Bacteria > Actinomycetota > Actinomycetes > Streptosporangiales > Streptosporangiaceae > UBA9676. The sequence goes on from DATKRG010000025.1 coordinate 23,107, forward strand.
GGTCGACATGGGTGAACGGCTCCAGCCGGGCACCGAACCGGGACTTGGTCCTGCGCACGCCCTTGGCCACGGCGCGGATGCGGCCGGTGCGCCGGGCGAGCACGGTGACGATGCGGTCGGCCTCACCCAGCTTCTGGGTGCGCAGCACGATTCCGTCGTCCCGGTAGAGGCCCACCTGGCCATTGTCGCGCACCAGCGCCCTCGGCCCGGCCAGGGCACACGGATGCGGAACGATAGATGCGAACCGATGGATACCGGCCCAGGCGGCTACCTGCCAGGCGGTGCGGCCGCCGGGCCCGGCTGGGCCGCCGGGCCCGGCTGGCTCATCTACCGGGCCCGTCTACCGGGCCCGGTTGACCGCGGACAGGACGGCCCGCAGCGAGGCCGTCACGGTGTTGGTGTCGATGCCGACCCCCCACCGGACCTCGCCGCCGATCTCACATTCCACATAGGAGGCCGCCTGGGCGTCCGCGCCAGCCGCCATCGCGTGCTCGGCGTAGTCCAGGACCCGGACCTCGATCCCGAGCGAGCCGAGTGCGTCGCAGAACGCGGAGATCGGGCCGTTGCCCGCGCCCTCGATCTGGCGTTCCTGCCCGTCGACGCGGACCTCCACGGTGAGCGCGTCCTTGGCGTCCACCACCGAAGACGTGTGGTGGGCGTGCAGGACCACCGGCCCGGGCGCGAGGTACCCGGCGGCGAACGCCTCCCACATCTGCGCCGGGGTGACCTCGCCGCCCTCGGCGTCGGTGTGAGCCTGGACCACCCGGGAGAACTCGATCTGCAGCCGCCGGGGCAGGTCGAGCTGGTGCTCGGCCTTCATGATGTAGGCGACACCGCCCTTGCCGGACTGGGAGTTGACCCGGATCACGGCCTCGTAGGTGCGTCCCACATCGCGCGGGTCGATCGGCAGGTAGGGGACCGCCCAGGCGTGCTCGGCGACGTTCACGCCGGCTGCCGCAGCGCCGGCCTCGTGGGCCTCGAATCCCTTCTTGATCGCGTCCTGGTGGGACCCGGAGAAGGCGGTGTAGACAAGCTCACCGGCGTAGGGGTGGCGGGGGTGTACCGGCAGCTGGTTGCAGTACTCGACGGTGCGCCGGATCTCGTCGATGTCCGAGAAGTCGATCATGGGGTCGATGCCCTGGCTGAACAGGTTCATGCCGAGGGTCACCAGGCATACGTTGCCGGTCCGCTCCCCGTTGCCGAACAGGCAGCCTTCCACCCGGTCGGCGCCGGCCAGCACCGCCAGCTCGGCGTCGGCGACCGCGGTGCCACGGTCGTTGTGGGTGTGCACGGACAGGCAGACGTGCTCGCGCCGGGACAGGTTCCGGCCCATCCACTCGATCTGGTCGGCGTACACGTTGGGGGTGGACCGCTCGACCGTGCAGGGCAGGTTGATGATGATCTCCCGGCCCGGCCCGGGCTGCCAGGCGTCCATGACCGCCTCGCAGATCCCGGCGGCGAAGTCGAGCTCGGTGTCCATGAAGATTTCCGGTGAGTACTCGTAGCCGACGTCGCAGCCCGGCAGGTACTTCTCGGCGTACTTCATCACCGACTGGGTGCCCTCCACGGCCATGGCCTGGCACTGCGCCCGGTCCACCCCGAACACGACCCGGCGGAACAGCGGCGCGGTCGCGTTGTACATGTGCACGCTGGCCCGGGGGGCACCGATCAGCGACTGCACGCTCCGGTCGATGAGCTCGTCCCGCGCCTGGGTGAGCACCGAGATCTGGACGTCGCCCGGAATCCGGTCCTCCTCGATCAGGCTGCGGACGAAATCGAAGTCGGTCTGGCTGGCGGACGGGAAGCCCACCTCGATCTCCTTGTAGCCCATCCGCACCAGCAGGTCGAACATGGTGCGCTTGCGGGACGGGCTCATCGGGTCGATCAGTGCCTGGTTGCCGTCGCGCAGGTCGGTTGACAGCCAGCGCGGCGCGGCGGTGATGGCCTTACCGGGCCAGGTACGGTCCGGCAGGTCGACCGGCGGGAAGGGGGTGTAGCGATGGCAGGGCATGCCACTGGGCTGCTGGCGCAGGCGATGATGCTCGGAATGCATCGGAGATTTCGCTCCCTCGCGAATCGGGCGGCGGCCAGCGGTCACGCCAAGACTCCGCGGCGAGGGAGCCGGCCGTTATCGGCCCCCGCCGCGGCCGCTAAGAAGGAGCAGTCCGCAACGCATCGCCCCCGACCTTACCAGACCGCCCCGGCGCCGGCGCGCAGGCCAGCCCGGCTCACCCGGCCGCCGCCCCCTGCTCGGTCAGGGTGATCACGCCGAGCGCCTGCGCCTTGGTCATGCCCAGCCCGGCCCCCACCCGGTAGGCCGCGTCCCGCTCGGCCCCGGTCAGCGGCCCGTCCGCCATCCCGACCCGGACCACCTCGGCCAGGAACCATTCCCGGGCCGGGACCGCCAGCTGCGACTCCAGCTGGGCGAGCACGTCATCGCCGGCTCCGGGCGGCTGGGCGAGGTCGGTGTCGAGCGCCGCGCCGTCATACCCCGCCGCCCCCGCGCCGGTGATCGCTTCCACCGCCCGCTGCCGGGCGGGCCCGCTGACCGGGTCGCCAGCGAGCAGCATCGCGCAGGCTGCCGCGCGCATCCCGGCGGGCAGCGCCGCCTGCATCTGGGACGCTGTGGGCAGGCTCAGCACGTCCGGCTGGTAGCGGGTGCCACAGGTGCGGCACTGGACGTGCTCCCCCGCCTTGGCCAGCGGGATGATCGGGATGAAGTACAAGCAGAAGAACCGCCGCCCGCGGCGCAGCCGGTAGGACCGGTCACCGCCGCAGCGCTGGCAGTGGAACACGCCTTCGCCGATGGTGTGGAAGAACACCCGCAGGCCGAAAATGATCAGCACGGTCACGCTCCTGGGCTCTGCGGCGGGCCGGTGGCCCGTCCACCGCTCCTGCCATCATGGCGCACCCCACGGTAACCGTGACATCTGTCATCGCGGGATCGGGATGTCCGTGACAGGCCGCCGCCGCAGCCTGTCGCCCTGCTGGGGCGGGCGGAAATTCACTGGCGCTGGGCAGCCGGGCTTGGGTTAGCTGACTGCATGCACATCGAGCGGTTCGACGCCGCGGCCGACCAGGAGGTGGTCCGCGCCTGCCACGAGATCTTCGTGGCGGCGATGCCCATCGACCAGCCGGGCGAGCCGCTGATGTCGCTGCGCCCCTTCGCCGGCTGGCTGCGGATGAACTGGACCGAGGACGTCCCGCAGACCTGGCTGGCGCGCGACGGCTCCGGCCAGCCCCGTGGCTGGTACTCGCTGACCCTGCCGGCCCGGGAGAACGCCCACCTGGCCTACCTGGTCCCGGTGGTCAGCCCCTCATACCGGCGGCGCGGCGCCGGGACCGCCCTGGTCCGGCACGCCGCGGCACGGGCGCATGAGGACGGCCGGGCGATCCTGACAGCCGAGACGACACTGGGCTCACCGGGGGCGGCCTTCGCCGGCGCGCTCGGTGCCCGGCCGGGCATAGCCGAGGCGAGCCGGGTCCTGGACCTGCGGGAGATCCCGGACGGGCAGCTGGCGCGGCTGCGGGAGCGGGCGCAGGCGGCCGCGGGCGGCTACTCGCTGCTGACCTGGGAGGGGCGGACCCCCGAGCACTACCTGGACCAGGTGGCCGCGCTCGGCCAGGCAGGAGAGGACGCGCCGCGCGACGAGAACCGCGATGAGCAGTGCTGGGACGCGGCGCGGGTGCGCGGGGCCGGGGACCGCATTGCCCGCCAGGGCGTGCGCTACTACAGCGTGGCCGCCCGGCACGACCGGACCGGCGAGCTGGTCGCGCTGACCCAGCTCCGGGTGGACCCGGAGGTCCCGGACTGGGGCGGCCAGGAGCTTACGGTGGTCGCCAGGGCGCACCGGGGCCACCGGCTCGGGCTGCTGGTCAAGGTGGCGATGCTGGACCTGCTGGCCGGCCGCGAGCCGGGCGTGGAGCGGATCATCACCGGGAACGCCGACAGCAACGAGCACATGATCGCCATCAATGCCGAGCTGGGCTTTGGTGTCCTGGACCACTGGGTGTCCTGGGAGCTGGCGGTGGCGCAGGCGCTCGCCCTGCCGGCGGCTGCCCAATCCTGACGGCTCAGTCGTAGAAGCCCAGCCGGCGCAGCTGCTTGGGATCGCGCTGCCAGTCCTTGGCCACCTTGATCCGCAGGTCGAGGTACACCCGGGTGCCCAGCAGCGCCTCAATCTGCTGCCGTGCCCGGGTGCCGACCTCCTTCAGGCGGGCGCCCTTGGCGCCGATGACGATCGACTTCTGGCTGGGCCGCTCGACATACATCTGCGCGTACACGTCGGTCAGGTCGTCCCGGCCGGCCCGGGGCCCCATCTCCTCCACCACCACGGCGATGGAGTGCGGCAGCTCGTCCCTGACCCCTTCCAGCGCCGCCTCCCGGATCAGCTCGGCGACCAGCACCTGCTCGGGCTCGTCGGTGAGCTCTCCCTCCGGGTAGAGCGGCGTGCCGGGGGGCAGGTGGGAGACGAGCACGTCGGTCAGCTCACCGAGCTGGAAACCGCTGACTGCCGACACCGGCACGATGTCGGCCCAGTCGCCGAGCGCGGCCACGGCCGCGAGCTGCACGGCTACCTGCTCCGGCCGGACCTGGTCGGTCTTGGTGACGATGGCCACGACCGGGGTCTTGCGGATCCCGCTCAGCTCGGTGGCCAGGTACTTGTCCCCCGGCCCGATCCGGTCCGGCGCCGGGATGCAGAACCCGATCACGTCCACCTCGGTCAGCGTGGACCTGGCCAGGCTGTCGAGCCGCTCCCCGAGCAGGGTGCGAGGCCGGTGCAGCCCGGGGGTGTCCACGATGACCAGCTGGGCGCCGGGCCGGTGCACGATCCCGCGGATGGCGCGGCGGGTGGTCTGGGGGCGGCTGCTGGTGATCGCCACCTTGGCGCCGACCAGCGCGTTCATCAATGTCGACTTGCCGACGTTGGGCCGGCCGACGAAGCAGGCGAAACCCGACCTGAACTCCGGCGACTCGTCCACAACAGCGATTCTCCCGCACCCGTGCCAGTGCACCGGCCCTGCGGGCCGGCGTCACCGCAGCCAGCGCAGCCAGGTACCGTGCGGGTCGGTGACCGCCAGCGCGGTGCGGCCGCCGGTGACCATGAGGAAGGAGCCGTCGTCACCGGCAGGCGGCGTGACCTCCAGCAGCGGGGCCGGCTCGTTCGACAGCCAGACCGCGTCCAGAGCCTGGACCATCTCGGTGAACTGCCTGCGCACGGCCTCGCTGACGTAGCCGAGCACGGCCGAGTGGTAGATCACCAGCGTCGTGCCGGCTGGGGCCGACCTGGCCAGCTCGGGCAGGTCGGTCAGCAGATCGCCCCGGTACACCGTCGGCGGATCCCGCCGGGCGCAGCCGACGGCGTCCGCGAGCCGCTGCCGGCGGCCGGCCTCACCGGGCCACAGCAGGCACTCCAGCCAGCGCACGTCGTCGTCGCTGCGGACGTCGAGCGGGTTGAGGTCCAGGCCCGCCCGCCAGCTCACATCCGGCACCCGCGCGGGCAGCGGCACCGGCCCCCGCGGTTCGCAGCGCAGGACCGGCGCCTGCGGGTCACGGCCGGCCACATGGTGGCCCCCGTACTCATACGAGTAGCGGTCGGGCAGCAGGGTGAGCCCGGCACTCGCGCCGACCTCGAGCAGCGCCAGCGGCTGCGGGAGCAGCATGAGAGCCGGCAGCAGGGTCGCGCACCGGGCGGGCTCGTTCGTCTGGGTGCGCCGGGCATGGATGACCGCCGCGAGCTCGCTGCCGCGCTCGGTGACCGCCCCCCGCAGCGAGGCCAGGTCGGGTGGGTGCCCGAGCAGGTACCATGCGGCGGCGAAGACCAGGTTCGGCTGCCGCTTCGGCGGCGGCAGCGAGGCCAGGAAGGCCACCAGGGCCGGGTCGCCGGCCACCTGCTCGGCCAGGACCTCATAGTGCCGGGACCGGCCCCGTGCCGCGTGCCGGGCGAATGCACGGTAGTTCGCCTGGATGCTGAGCGACAGGTCGTGCCCGGCCATTGACATATCCGCACGCTAACCCGACCCGCCGGGCCGGGTGGCCCGGGGGCGGCCGGCTAACCCGCCCCGCCGGGGCGGATGGCCCGGGAGCGGCCGAGCGCGGGGATGGCCAGCACGGCCAGCGCCAGGCCGATCAGGACGATCCCGGTCACCGCGTCGGCGGTGAGCCGCTCGCCGAGCACCGCCAGGGCGAGCAGCGCCGCCACGGCCGGCTCGGCCAGGCCCAGGGTCACCGCTGCCGGGGCCGGCGTGGTCCGCAGCCCGCGGGCGTACAGCAGGTAGGCGACCGCGGTGGTGATCACTCCCAGGTACAGCACCACGGCCGCGCCGCGCGGGGTCACCAGCCAGCCCAGCGGGCCGGCCAGCAGCACCGGCAGCAGCACCACCGCCCCGCCACCGAACAGCCCTCCCATGACCACCCGGCCGGGTGTGCCGGCGGTGATCAGCCGGGCCGCCGTCACCGCGTACAGCGCGTAGGAGAACCCGGCCAGCAGGCCGAACCCGACCCCGGCCAGGTGCACACCGGCCGCCGCCCCGCCGGCCACCAGGACCGCGGCTCCGGCGATCGCCACCGCGGTGGCGAGCAGCCACCGGCGGCTGAGCGGCGGGCCGCCGGTGAGCCTGCTGACCGCGCCGGTGAAGACGGGAGCGCTCCCGATCGTCACCACGGTGCCCACCGCGACCCCGGTGGTGGCCACGGCGGAGAAGAAGCCGGCTTGGTAGCCGGCCACGCCGGCGGCGCCAAGCATGGCCCACCAGCGCACATCCGGCGATGCCAGCACGCGCAGCCCCCGCCCCCTGCCACTGGCCCCTGGTCCCGTACCGGCTCCGGCGCCGGTGGCCGCGCCAGGGCCGGTGGCCTGCCTGCCCGTGCTCTGGCCGCCCGTGCTCTGCCCGCCCGTACTCTGGCCGCCCGTGCCGACGGGCAGGGCGACCAGCAGCAGAAGGAGCCCGCCGACGACGATGCGGGCGGCACCGATCGCGACCGGGGTGGCGGCGGGCGGGGCGAAGGCGGCCACCGTTCCGGTGCTCCCCCACAGCACCGCCGCGGCCAGCACCGCTCCGGCCCCGCCCCGGGCGCCGGCTGGTGGCGATGGCATGCCCGCGAGTCTGCCAGTCCAGGTTCGGCGGCATACCGGGGTACAGTCACCTCCCGTGCCACCGACCCCGGTCCCCCGGCCGACCGCCCGCATCCTGCTCGTGGACGACGCGGAGCGGGTGCTGCTGTTCAGCGCGCCGCTCACCGCTGACCCGGCCCGCACCGGCTGGTTTGCTCCCGGCGGCGGGGTCAGGGACGGGGAGACGCTGGCCCAGGCGGCGCTGCGGGAACTCGCGGAGGAAACCGGGCACGTGGTCGCGCCGGACCAGCTCGGCCCGGTGGTGGCGCTCAGCTCCGGCACGTGGTCGGCCGGCGACACGGTCTACCTGGCGACCAGCTCGTTCTTCTTCGTCCGGGCCGGCCACCCCGGTGTCGACACCAGCGGCCAGGAGACGCTGGAGCGGTCGGTCATCACCGGCCATCGCTGGTGGACCCTGGCCGACCTGCAAGCGGCCACCGACCCGGTCTTCCCGGTCGGCCTGGCCGGGCTGGTCGATCAGCTGCTCACCACGGGCGTCCCGGCCATGCCGGTGCGGCTGCCCTGGGACAGCGACGGATAGCACGCGGATGGCCGGGTCCTGCCGCCTCAGACGGTCAGCGTGGCCCGGATGGCACCGTCGGTGCCGACATGGAAGACCGCGGCCGCCCGGCCGACGTCCCGCACCACCGCGAGATCTCCGGGGTCGGGCTCGTCCGCGTCGCTGACCAGGGCCGCCGCTTCCAGGCGCGCGGCTCCGCTGGAGACCGCCATCGCCACCGCCAGCCGCAGCGCGGACAGCCGCAGCGAGGGCAGGTTCACCGCAGCGGCGGCATATGTCCGGCCGGTCTCGTCCCGCACCGCGGCGCCCTCGGCGGCGGCGACCCGGGCGCGCGCCGAACGGGCCAGGGTGATGATCTTCTGGTCTTCCGCACCGAGGCCGCTCACGGCGCCGAGTCTAGACGGGTGCCGGCAGGCCCGGCCAGGCGATCGCGGCCCAGCCGTGGCGCGGGCGGACGGCCGCCGGGGAGCTGACGACTGCCGGGTGACGAATGCCGGGCAGCTGACCGGCCGCCGGGCAGCTGACAGGCCGCAGAGCTAACGGCCGCCGGGTGGGCACTGGCCGTTGGGGGCATCGGCGGGGACGGGGCGGGTGCGCTCGACGGTCACCGTGCCGATCCGGTTGCGGCGGCCTTCCAGGCTCTCGGCGGTCAGCGTCAGGCCGGCCACGGTGGCCACCGAACCGGCGATCGGCACCCGGCCGAGCGCGTGGGCGAGCAGGCCGCCGACCGTCTCCACGTCCTCGGCCTCGATTCTGACCCCGAACAGGTCCTCCAGGTCGGTCACCGGCAGCCGGGCCGTCACCCTGGCCCGCCCCGGCGCCAGCCAGTCCACCGGCGGCTCATCCTGGTCGTACTCGTCGGTGATCTCACCGACGATCTCCTCCAGGATGTCCTCGATGGTGACCAGCCCCGCCGTGCCCCCGTACTCGTCGATGACGATCGCGAGGTGGATCTGGCGTGCCTGCATATCCCGCAGCAGCACGTCCACCGGCTTGCTCTCGGGCACGAACGTGGCGGGCCGCATGACCGACTCGACCGTGCCCACCGTGTCGCTGTCCCGGTTCTTCTCGCTCTGCTCCACCAGGTCCTTGAGATAGGCGATGCCGATCACGTCGTCCTCGTTCTCGCCCACCACAGGGATCCGGGAGAAGCCGCTGCGCAGGGCCAGCGAGAGTGCCTGCCGGACGGTCTTGCCGCGCTCCACGAAGATGATGTCGGTGCGGGGCACCATGACCTCCCGCACGATGGTCTCGCCGAGCTCGAAAACCGAATGGATCATCGCGCTCTCGCCTGGCTCGATCACCCGGCGCTGCTCCAGCAGGTCCACCAGGCCCCGCAGTTCCTCCTCGGAGCCGAGGCCGCCTTCCCGCCCGCCCCGGTCCGGGGTGAGCACGCTGCCGACCGCCAGCAGCAGCCGCGGTAGCGGGCCAAGCACCCGCACGACCGGGTAGAGGACGCCGGCCGCCGCGAGTGCCAGCCTGCCCTCGTGCCGCCTGCCCAGCGTGCGGGGGCCGATCCCGGCCACGATGTACAGCAGCGCCGCCATCACCGCCGCCGCGATCAGGAATGTCCGCCAGCCAGTACCCAGCCAGTGCAGCAAGGCCGCCGTTACCAGCACCGTGGCCGCTGTCTCACAGCAGATCTGGATCAGCAGCAGCACGCTCAGGTAGACCGGCGCGTCGGCGAGGACCGCCGACAGCCGCTCGGCGCCTCGCCCGTCCCGGGCACGCACCAGTTCCCGGGTGCCCGCCCGGGAGACGCGTATCAGCGCGACCTCGGTGCCCGCACACAGACCCGCCAGCAGCGCGAGCACTAGTGCGCCGGCAACCAGCCACGCCATCGCTGCATCACCCGGATTCGTCCTGTCCCTTCCCGTCCCCGCCAGCCCCGTCCCCGCCAGCCCCGGCTCCGCCGGCCCCGTCCCCGCCGCGCCATCCGTCCAGGAGCCGGTCTTGCAGCCCGAACATCGTGGCATGCTCGCCGGGCTCGGCGTGGTCATACCCGAGCAGGTGCAAGATGCCGTGCGTGCACAGCATCTCCAGTTCGTCGCTGACCGGGTGCTGCGCCAGCCGGGCCTGTTCCTGCGCGACCTCCGGGCACAGCACCACATCGCCCAGCAGGCCCGGCAGCGCGCCGGCCTCGTCGCCACGGTCGGCCCGGTCGCTCCCCGGTGGCGGCGGCCGCAGCTCGTCCATGGGGAAGGCCAGCACGTCGGTGGGCCCGGGCAGGCCGAGCCAGCGCTGGTGCAGATCGGCCATGGTGGCCGAATCCACCAGCAGCACGGACAGCTCGGCCAGCGGGTGCATGCGCATGGCGTCAAGCACGTACCGGGCCAGGGCCGCCAGGGCCGGCTCGTCCACGCCGATCCCTGACTCGTTGGCGATCTCGATGCTCATCGGTGACTGCCGGTCACTGCGCACCGGGGCGGGTGCCGCGGGAGGCGCCCCGGCCCGCCTCGCGCCGGTCCCGGCCGCGGATGGGCTCGCGGCGCCCGTCGCCAGCCAGCCGCTGTGCCCGTCCCCCGGTCCCGCGGGTGCGCGCGTCATAGGCCTCGTAGGCGTTCACGATGTCGCTGACCAGCCGGTGCCGGACCACGTCGTGGCTGTTCAGCCAGGCGAAGTGGATGTCCTCCACGCCGTCGAGGATCTCCTGGACGAGCTGCAGGCCGCCGGCCTGGTTGGCTGGCAGGTCCACCTGGGTGACGTCACCGGTCACCACTATCCGGGAGCCGAAGCCGAGCCGGGTGAGGAACATCTTCATCTGCTCGGTCGAGGTGTTCTGCGCCTCGTCCAGGATGATGAACGAATCGTTGAGCGTCCGGCCGCGCATGTAGGCAAGCGGGGCGACCTCGATCGTGCCGGCGGCCATCAGCCGGGGGATCGACTCCGGGTCGATCATGTCGTGCAGCGCGTCGTACAGGGGCCGCAGGTAGGGGTCGATCTTCTCGTACAGGGTGCCGGGCAGGAAGCCGAGCCGCTCGCCCGCCTCCACCGCCGGCCGGGTGAGGATGATCCGGCTGACCTCCTTGGCCTGCAGCGCCTTGACGGCCTTGGCCATCGCCAGGTAGGTCTTGCCGGTCCCGGCCGGCCCGATGCAGAACACGATCGTGTGCTCGTCGATGGCATCCACATAACGCTTCTGGTTGAGCGTCTTGGGGCGGATCGTCCGGCCGCGCGAGGACAGGATGTCGAGGGTCAGCACCTCCGCGGGACGGACTCCCGACTTGCGGCGGAGCATGGGGACGATCCGCTCCACCGCGCCAGCCGTGAGCTCGGCGCCCCCCGCCAGCAGGGCCGTGAGCTCTTCGAAGAGCTCAGCGACCAGGGCCGTCTCCGCGGGTGCGCCGGAGATCGTGATCTCGTTGCCCCGGACATGGATGTCGGCGTCGAACGAGCGCTCGACGACCCGCAGCAGCTCGTCGCCGGATCCGAGCAGGCTGACCATGGAGTGAGCATCCGGGATGACAACTTTGACCTGGGCCGGGCCGTCAGCCGGCCGGTCGGCGGAGGCGGTGCCTCGACGGGCGCGGGACCGAGAATCGCCGGACGTCTGTGTCAATTCCCTGTCTTTCGAAGGAGGGCTGGCGCGGGCCGCACCTGCCTGGTCCTCATGCTATCCGCGCGGGTCAGCCAGGTGGCCAGGCCAGCAGCCGGCCGCCAAGGACGTGGGCATGGGCATGGAAGACCGTCTGGCCCGCCTCCCGGCCGGTGTTGAACACCACCCGGTAGCCCGTGCCGCCGATTCCCTCGGCCTGCGCGACCTGGTCCGCCTGGGTGGCCAGCTCGGCCAGCAGCGGGCCGTCCGCGGCCGCGAGCGCGGCCAGATCGGGATAATGATCCTTGGGAATGACCAGCACGTGCGTGGGCGCCTGCGGGTTGATATCCCGGAAAGCAATGGTCCGCTCGGTCTCAGCCACGCGTACTGCCGGGATGTCCCCCGTCACGATCTTGCAGAAAAGGCAATCCGCCACAGGGCGATCTTAGCTTGTCCCCCCCGGAGAGACCGGCGACATATATGGTGGCATGGTTGCGAATCCTCGGCGCACGCCTCCGTCGCGCATGGCATCCGGCAGGGCACGTTACCCTCCGCGCGCAACGGTGTGATGCCCGGATCGGGTGGGTCACAGGCGAGTTGCCTGGAGAGGCATGGGGGTGGGTTGGTGGGGTCGGGCTGCCGGTGTGGACGCGGTGCGCAATATTGACATGACCACAGGTGAACCTGACGCGGTCTCCGCGCGTCCCATTCACGTGACCGAAACCCTGGTGGCAGATGCTGCGCTTGGTTCGGTTCCCGCCGAGTGGGATGCAGAGCAGGCCGTCACCCTTATGTACAGCACGCACTACCGCTCGCTGGTGCGTCTGGCCGCCCTCCTGGTGCGCGACGTCGCCACCGCGGAGGAAGTGGTGCAGGACTCGTTCATGGCCATGCACGGCGCCTGGCGCCGGCTCCGGGACAACGACAAAGCGTTGTCCTACCTGCGCCAGTCGGTGGTGAACCGGTCCCGGTCGGTGCTGCGTCACCGGGTGGTGGTGGACAGGAATGCCCCCAAGCCAGCGCCCGACATGCCCAGCGCCGAGCAGGGAGCGCTCACCCAGCTGGAGCGCACGGCCGTGGTCACGGCCCTGCGCTCGCTGCCGCCCAGGCAGCGGGAGGCGCTTGTGCTGCGGTACTACGGGGACCTGTCGGAGGCGCAGATCGCCACCACCATGGGAATCAGCCGTGGCGCGGTGAAGAGTCACACGGCCCGGGCCATCGCGGCCCTGCGGGTCGTCCTGGAGATGGAGAGCTGAGGAAGGACGGGAAGGCCGGCAGCGGCCTGGAGCGATACGCATGACACCAGTGAACGGCAACTTCGACGACATGCTCCGGCGTGCGCTGCACGCGGAGGCGGATTCCATCGAGCCTGCTGACGGCGGGCTCGAACAGATCCGCCGCCGGATCAGCGCGCCCTGGCTTGTCCGGCAGGCGTCGCTGATGCTCACCGACTGCGTGGACCTGGTGCGGCTGATCGGGATCCGGCTCGAGCCGACGGTCAGCAGCATGCGTTCCGCTCTCGCCGCCCGCGGCGGCGCCTGGAGCTCGGCCATCGGCAGGTTCGGCTCACACGTCCCGGTCCTGGCCACCATCGGGGCGCTGGCCGGCTCGACCAAGCGGACGGTGCCCGGCCACCGCGGCCCGGCCCGCCGGGGATCCACCCTGGCCTGGCTCCGTCCCGCGCTGGTCGTGGCCAGCGCCGTGGTCATCGTCGTGGCCGGCGTGTACGGGATGGCGCAACTGCGCGACAACGCCGTGCTCGACCTGTTCCCGAGCGGCAGCACCCCGACCAGCACCGGCACGGGTGCCGGCAGCGGCGGCCCGAGCGGTGCCAGCCAGCAGGGCAGTGCCGCGCCGGGCGGGCTCCTGCCCACCGGATCGGTGAAGGGGTCGCACCGCCCGGTGCCCAAGGCCAGCTGTTCACCGACCGCCAAGAAGAGCCCAAGCCCGAGCCCCAGCGCGACCACCACCCCCACCGGCGTGGGCACCCCGACCGGCTCGCCGACGGTGATCCCCACCGACACCATGAACCCCTCACCAACCCCGAGCACGGGGACCAGCGCGCTGCCGGTGAGCAGCGCGGCGACCACCGGCACCGGCAGCGCGGCAGGGCTTGCCCGTGGCGCGTCGGGTACACCGGCTAGCTCCGGTACCCGCTGCGCCAGGCCCGGGCCGCTGACCTCGCCCAGCGCCTCCCACACACCGTAGGCCGTCAGGACCAGCGAGGGCCGCGGCTGAGCAGGATCGTGGCGGCGACCACCCCGGCGGTAGAGGTCCGCAGCACCGTCGGGCCGAGGTGGGCGCTGACCGCACCTGCCCCGGTCAGCTCCACCGCCTCGGCCGGGGTCACCCCACCCTCCGGACCGACGATCACCAGCAGGTCGCCCAACGGCGGCAATGCCAGCGTGCTCAGCGCGGCCTGGCCGCCGGGATCGAGCAGCACCGCCAGCGCGGCAGCGCGCACCGCCCGCACCACATCGCCGGTGGCGGCAAGCGCGGTCACCGCCGGGAACCTGGCCCGCCGCGCCTGCTTGGCCGCTTCCTGGGCGGTCGCCCGCCAGCGCTCCAGTGCCCGGTCCCCGCGCTCCCCCCGCCACTGGGTGACGCACCGCTGTGCCGCCCAGGGCATCACCACGTCTACCCCGGCTTCGGTCATCAGCTCCACCGCGAGCTGGCCCCGGTCTCCCTTGGGCAGCGCCTGCACCACCACGACCGCGGGGTCGGGCGCGGGCTCGGCCCGGCGGGCGCGGACGGCCAGGTGCAGTTCACCGGACCCGGCCCGGGTGACGACGCATTCGGCTACCTGACCGGATCCGTCGGTCACGTCCGCCCGCTCCCCCGGCTCCAGCCGCCGGACGGTAGCGCCGTGGCGGCCCTCCGGGCCGGTCAGGATGATCACCTCGCCGGCCAGAGCAGCGGCCGGGGCGGCGAAGACCGGCGGCCGGGCATCCGGGCCGGGGGCGGCCGGCCGGTCAGCGGCCGTTGAACGCGTCCCGCAGCCGGGAGAAGAACCCCTGCTGGCCGGGCGCGAACCTGCCCGGCGGGGCCTCCTCGCCCCGCAGCTTCGCCAGCTGCCGGAGCAGGGCTTCCTGCTCCTCGTCGAGATTGGCTGGGGTCTCCACCGTCACGTGGATGACCAGGTCACCGCGGCCGGAGTCGTTCAGGTGCCGCACTCCCAGCCCGTAGAGCGGGATGACCTGGCCGGACTGGGTGCCCGGGCGGATGTCCAGGTCACGTGCCCCGTCCAGGGTCTCCACCGACAGCGTTGCGCCCACCGCGGCGGAGACCATCGGGATGGTGACGGTGCAGTGCAGGTCGTCGCCCTGGCGCTCGAAGATCGGGTGCGGCCGCTGGACGATCTCCAGGAACAGGTCGCCGGGCGGCCCGCCGCCGGGGCCGATCTCGCCCTCGCCCGCCAGCTGGATGTGGGTGCCGTCCTCCACCCCGGCCGGGATCCGCACCTTGATGGTGCGCCTGGTGCGCACCCGGCCGTCCGCGTCGCATTCGGGGCACGGCCGCCGGATGATCGTGCCGAAGCCGCCGCAGGCCGGGCATGGCCGCGAGGTCATCACCTGGCCCAGGAACGAGCGGGTGACCTGGCTCACCTCACCGCGGCCGCCACACACGTCACAGGTCTCAGGATGGGTGCCTGGCGCGGTGCCCTCACCCGAGCAGGTGGGGCACACGACCGCCGTGTCCACCACCAGGTCCCTGGTCGTCCCGAACGCGCACTCGGCGAGGTCGAGGTCCACCCGGATGGTGGCGTTGCGGCCCCGGCGGGCACGGCTGCGCGGCCCGCGCCCGCCCGCCCCCGCGCCGAAGAAGGCGTCCATGATGTCGCTGAACGGGAAGCCGGCCCCGAACCCGCCTGGCCCGGGTGCCCCGGCCCGGGCGAACGGGTCCGCCCCGAGGTCGTACATCTGGCGCTTCTCAGGGTCCGACAGCACCTCGTAGGCCTGCGTGATCTCCTTGAAGCGCTCCTGCGTCTGCGGGTCCGGGTTCACGTCCGGGTGCAGCTCACGGGCGAGACGGCGATAGGCCTTCTTGATCTCGTCAGCGCTGGCGTCGCGGCGGACCCCGAGGATCCCGTAGTAGTCGTTCACCGTCAGGAACCTGCCAGGATCTGGCCGACGTACCGTGCCACCGCTCGCACCGCTCCCATCGCCGTGGGGTAGTCCATCCGGGTCGGGCCGAGCACCCCGAGCCTGGCCACCGCCTGGTCGCCGGTCCCGTAGCCCACCGCCACCAGGGAGGTGCTGCGCAGGCCCGCCACCGGGTTCTCCGCCCCGATCCGGACCGTCACCATGGACTGGTCCGCCGACTCACCCAGCAGCCGCATGAGCACCACCTGCTCTTCGAGCGATTCGAGGACCTCCCGCAGGCCCTGGGAGAAGTCGGCCGGGGTGAGGTTGGACGCCCCGCCGACCACGACTTTCTCTTCGTTCCGCTCGACCAGGGTCTCCAGGATCACCGAGAACACGGCGGCGGCGTTGGGCCGGTCGCCGGCCTGGACGCGCTCGGGCAGCTCGGCGACGACCGAGGCCACCTCGGTCAGCATCCGCCCGTCGAGGCAGGCGTTCAGGACCGCCCGCAGCTGGGTGACCGCCTCCTCCTCGATTGGCCCGGGCAGCTCGACCGTCCGCTGCTCCACCCGGCCGGTGTCGGTGATGAGGACCAGCAGCAGCCGCTCGGCCGCGAGCGGGATGAGCTCCACATGCCGGACCGTGGACCTGGTGAGGGAGGGGTACTGGACCACGGCCACCTGCCGGGTCAGCTGGGCCAGCAGCCGCACCGTGCGCATGACCACGTCGTCCAGGTCATAGGCGCCGGCCAGGAACGTCTCTATCGCCCGGCGCTCGGCCACCGACAGCGGCTTGACCCCGGACAGCCGGTCCACGAACAGCCGGTACCCCTTGTCGGTGGGAATCCGGCCCGCGCTGGTGTGCGGCTGGGCGATGTAGCCCTGCTCCTCGAGCACGGCCATGTCGTTGCGGATGGTCGCCGGTGACACATCCAGGTGATGCCGGTCGACGAGCGTCTTCGAGCCCACCGGTTCCATGGTGGACACGTAGTCCTGCACGATAGCGCGAAGGACAGCGAGCTTCCTGTCGTCGAGCACGTGTCCCCTCTCTGGCACTCGGTCATCCCGAGTGCCAAGTCTATGGCGGACAGGGCATCCTGGCACAGTTCCACTGGCACTGGCAGCCAGACAACTCACGCATACCCGGCAGGCCAGGGGTGACTCTGGGTCAGGTGGCCCAGGCCGGCCCCGGTGATCCGGTAGGTTCGTGCGCAGCGGTTCGGTGCCTGGTGGCCGGCCGCGCGACAGGGCCGGTCCAGCACCCCGCTGCCGCCGGGCTCACCGACGGTGGAGTGGCATGAGGCGGGAGTACGGACCAGATGCCCTCGCGGACGCGCAGCGCCGCAAGCGGGCAGAGATCCCGCAGGTCGCGGCCGAGCGCGGGCTCGTGGTGGAGGAGGCTGGGGGCGGCTTTTGCGGTGCCGTCGTTGACTGCGACAAGCAGGTCGTGACGCTGGAGGACCGGTGGGGGAGACAGCGGGTTTTCCCGCTCATGCGGGGTGGGTTCTGGCTGGAT
This sequence comes from Streptosporangiaceae bacterium, assembly GCA_035532275.1. Lineage (GTDB taxonomy): Bacteria > Actinomycetota > Actinomycetes > Streptosporangiales > Streptosporangiaceae > UBA9676. The sequence continues at coordinate 39,874 of DATKRG010000025.1, forward strand.
GGCGAGCCGGTCACCCTGGTCCGGCCTGCCCCGGCCACGCTGAGCCAGGCGGCCGCCAGCGCCCGCACCGCCTCCGGGTCGCTGGCGGCGCCCCGGCCCCCCGCGGGGACCGCCGCCCGGGCGCGGGTGGCCAGGGCCAGCCGGATCTATGTGGAGGGCCGTCACGACGCCGACCTGGTCGAGAAGATCTGGGGGGACGACCTGCGCGAGGTCGCCGTGGTCGTGGAGTACCTGGCCGGGGTGGACCATCTCCCCGCGATCGTGGACAGCTTCGCCCCGGGCCCGCTGCGCAGGCTCGGTGTGCTCGTCGACCACCTGGTAGCGGGAAGCAAGGAGAGCCGGATCGCGGCTCAGGTCAGCTCGCCGCACGTGCTGGTGGTCGGCCACCCCTTCGTGGACATCTGGCAGGCCGTCCGGCCCGCCAGCCTTGGCATCGATGCCTGGCCCGACGTCCCGCGGGGCACATCCTGGAAAGAGGGCGTGCTGGCGGCGCTGGGCTGGGACTGCGACCCGGCCACCGGCTGGCGGCGGATTCTGTCCGCCGCGACCAGCTACACCGACCTCGAGCCGGTGCTGCTCGGCCGGGTCGAGGAACTGATCGACTTCGTCACAGCACCGGGAACCGGGTAACGCGTCACCTACGTTGAGGAGTGACAGAACCGCAGAGGAGCCATGACCAGCCACCCGCACGAGCCCGCCGCCGAATGGCCGCCTCCCCAGGAGGGAAGGCCGGCCGACCATGGGCAGCGGATACCCGTGCCGCCCGACGACTGGCCCGCCAGGCCCGGGCAGCGGCATGCGGCGGACCAGCCGGCCAACGGCCGCCGGGCGCCGGGCGGCTACCCGCCCAACGGCCACCCGGCTAACGGCTACCCGGCTAACGGGGTGCCGCTGCCGCTGGCCGGCCCTGGCGGGACGGGTTACGGCTATCCCCCGGACCATCCATCCGGTGACGATTTCGGGGTGGGCGGCTACCAGGACTACCCGCCAAATCCCGGCTACCCCGATCTGCCTGACTACCAGCAGGACGGGTACTACGCCGGCAGCTACCTGGCGACCCCCGACTACCCGCCGATGCCCGATTACCCGCCGGCACCTGACTATCCGCCGATGCTGGACTACGGCTACGGCGGTTACCCCGCCACCGACTACCTGCCGGACCCGCCCGGCCACCAGGACCCGCCCGGCCACCAGGACCTGCCGGCCCGCCCGGAGCCGCCCGGGCACCCGGACGGCGGCCACACCGGTCCCGCCTACCCACCGAACGGCTATCCCATCGCCGGCTACCCTGCCGCCGGCTACCCGGCTGCCGGCTATCCGGCCCCGGACAGCCGGGTCTCCCACGACGAGTACGTCCACCCCCGCGACCAAGCCGCCGCGGCGCCCCCGGCCCAGGCAGGGCCTCCACCGCCCGAGACGGCGGCCTTGCTTGCCGAGGCGTCGGCCCTGCTGGGAGGCGCCCCGGCACCGGCCAGGACGCCAACACCGCTGCCGGACGGCCACACACCGCCCGACGGCATCCCGCTGCCACCCGCCGGCGGCCACGCACCACCGGCCGCCACCGGCGCCCCGCTGGCCGCCTCCCCGCTGGCCGCCTCCCCGCCGACCGGCGCCCCACTGACCGGCGCCCCACTGACCGGCTCCCCTGCCCCGCTGACGGGCATCCCGCGGCCACCCGCCGGCAGCCACGCACCACCGTCTGACGGCCACGCACCGCTGACCGGTGTCCCCTCACCGCCTGGCGGGACCGCGCCGCCGGCCAGCACCCGTTCCCGGGCCGCCGGGACCCGCACGGCCGGGGCCGAGGACACCCAGCGGGCCATGCTCGGCTACCTGACGGTGCCGTTCTTCGGCCCGCTGATCCCGCTGGTCGTCTACCTGCTGTCGCTGCGCAGCTCACGCTGGGCCCGCGCGCATGCCGCGCAGGCGGTGAACGTCTGGCTCACCGGGCTCCTGTACGACCTGTCCGCGGCGATCATGGGCGCGATGCTCTTCCTGGACTCGCCGAAGGTCGCGCTGGCCGTCGTGGTGCCGCTGGTCGCGGCGCTGTGGGCGACCACGCTGGTGTTCCTGCTGCGCGCCGCGGCGGCCGCGAGCCGGGGTATGAGCTATACGATCCCCCGCTGGCTGTGCACTCCCATGTTCCGCTAGCCGGCTGCTAGCCGGTCAGGTCCCGGACGACGGCGTCCGCCAGCAGCCGGCCCTGGCGGGTGAGGACGAGCCGGCCCGCCGCGTACGCGGCCTGCTGCGCCAGCCCGCCCGCCACGGCGCCGGCGGCCGCGGCCCGGCCCGGCTGGTCCAGGTCGGCCAGAGGACAGCCGCCAGCCAGCCGGGTCAGCAGCAGCACCCGTTCCAGCCACTGCTCTCGTTCAGTCAGGATCTCCCGTGCCTGTGCCGGGCTGGCGCCGGCCGCGATCCGTGCGGCGTAAGCGGCGGGGTGCTTGACGTTCCACCACCGGGTGCCCGCGACGTGGCTGTGCGCGCCGGGCCCCGCTCCCCACCAGTCCCCGCCGGTCCAGTAGAGCAGGTTGTGCCGGCACCGCGCGGCCTCGCCGGCCGCCCAGTTGGAGATCTCGTACCAGCTCAGGCCGTGCGCGGACAGGACCTCGTCGGCGATCAGGTAACGGTCGGCCATCGCGTCGTCGTCCGGGGCCGGCACCTCCCCGCGCCCGATCCGCGCCGCCAGCGCGGTGCCCGTCTCCACGATCAGCGCGTAGGCGGAGATGTGGTCGGGGCCAGCGGCCAGCGCGGCCGTCAGCGACTCCCGCCAGTCGGCGTCACTTTCGCCGGGGGTGCCGTAGATCAGGTCCAGGCTGACGTGCTCGAACCCGGCGGCCCGCGCCCACCGCGCGCACCGGGCCGGCCGGCCCGGCTCATGCACCCGGTCCAGGACGGCCAGCACGTGCGGCACCGCGCTCTGCATGCCGAGCGAGATCCTGGTCATGCCGCCTGCCCGCAGCGCGGCCAGCCCCCGCTCGTCCACGGTCTCGGGGTTGGCCTCCACCGTCACCTCGGCGCCAGGCGCGAGCCCGAACTCGCCGCCGATGGCCCGCAAGATCGCGGCCAGGTCACCGGGCGGCAGCAGGGTCGGGGTCCCGCCGCCGAAGAAGACGGTCGTCACCGGCAGGTCGGCGGCACCGAGCACCCGGCGGGCCAGCCGGACCTCGGCGACCGCCAGGCTGGCGTAGGTATCCCGGCTGGCCCCGGCACCGAGTTCGGCGGCGGTGTAGGTGTTGAAGTCGCAGTAGCCACAGCGTGCCCGGCAGAAGGGCACATGCACATAGATGCCGAACGGATGCTTTCCCAGCCCGCCGACCGCCCCCGCGGGCAGTGCGCCGTCGGCCGGCGCTGGCTCGCCGTCCGGGAGTGTGCTGGGCATGTCAGCGCATCCGCTCAGCCCTGGGCGGCACGGCCGAGCACCGAGAGCGCGGCCTCGTCCCATGTGGCCGAGCGTCCCTCCACCCGCAGCAGCCGCCGCATCAGCCCGGCGTCGCCGTAGTAGCCGCGCATCGCATCGGCGACCGTGACCCGCTCGGCGGGGCGCGACAGGACCTCTACCGGGTCGCCCGCGCCCACCTGGCCCTCCTCGAGCACCCGCAGGTAGGCACCGGGCCGCCCGGCGTCGGCAAACCGCTTCACCCAGTGGGGCTCATCGATCCACCCGGCGAAGACGGCACACGGGATCCGCGGCGAGGTGACCTGGACCACCGCCGAGCCGAGCCGCCACACCTCCCCGATCGGCGCGCCGGTGACCTCCATCCCGCTGGTGGTGATGTTCTCCCCGAACGCGCCGCTGGCCAGTTCCCGGCCCAGCTGCTCCACCCACCAGTCCAGGTCCTCCCTGGCGTAGACGTACAGGGCCTGCTCGACTCCGCCGTGGTCGGGCTTGTCGACCTGCTCGTCCCCGGCCAGGCCGAGCTTGCCGACCGCGACCGGCCCGGAGACCGGCCGCTTGTCGATCGCCGTGCGCCCGAGCCGCCCGGCCCACTGCGCGTCCCGCCCCTGCCCGGTATTGACTGAGACCACCTGTGCCGCCGCCACACACCGCACGGTATCCGGCCAGCCGGGCCAGGAGCGAACCGGTTCCGGCACGCCAGCGATCTTGGGGGATGGCGTGGGCTTTGCCCCGCCGACGCCACTATTGTGAGGGCGACGGGCGGGAGGCGACATGACGATCGGACCATACGGATCTGGCGGGGAAGACCGTGCCCAGCTGCGTGTGTCCAGCTTGGACCGGGATCGCGCGATCGATCTGCTGCAAGGGGCATTCAGCTTCGGGCGGATGACCAAGGAGGAATACGACTCGCGGTCCGCACGGGCGCTGGAGGCGCAGACCTTCGCTGATCTGGACACGCTGGTGGTGGATCTGCCGGCCGCGGGCCCGCCCTATCCGGGGACCGCACAGCAGCCGGGAGCGTGGGCGTACCCGGGGCGGGTGGTGCCGACCAACGCGCTGGCGATCACCTCGATGGTGTGCGGGATCGTCCAGTTCTTCGGGCCCTGGCTGCTCGCGACCATCCCGGCCATCGTGTGCGGCCACATCGCCCGGCGCCAGATCCGGCAGACCGGGGAGCAGGGGGCCGGCATGGCACTGGCCGGGCTGATCCTGGGCTGGGCGGGGGCCGCCCTGACGGTGATCTTCGTCCTGGTCATCGTCATCGTGGTGATCGCGGCCAGCAGCCACTCCCCCACCACGCCCTGACCCGTGTCCGCCCGCCCGGCCAGCGGTCAGCGGGGCTTGTCGGACTGGGTGGACAGGGCGGCGATGAAAGCCTCCTGGGGGACCTCCACCCGCCCGATGGTCTTCATCCGGCGCTTGCCCTCTTTCTGCTTCTCCAGCAGCTTGCGCTTGCGGGTGATGTCACCGCCGTAGCACTTGGCGAGCACGTCCTTGCGCAGTGCCCGGATGTTCTCCCGGGCGATGATCCGCGCCCCGATGGCGGCCTGGATCGGCACCTCGAACTGCTGCCGGGGGATCAGCTCGCGCAGCTTGGAGGTCATCGCGATGCCGTACTCGCGCGCCTTGTCGGCGTGCACGATCTGGCTGAACGCGTCCACCGGCTGGCCCTGCAGCAAGATGTCCACCTTCACCAGGCTGGCCTCGGCCTCCCCGGCCGGCTCGTAGTCGAGTGAGGCGTAGCCGCGGGTCCGCGACTTGAGCTGGTCGAAGAAGTCGAAGATGATCTCGGCCAGCGGCATCGTGTAACGGATCTCCACCCGGTCCGCGGACAGGTAGTCCATCCCCAGCAGCATGCCGCGCCTGCCCTGGCACAGCTCCATGATCGTGCCGATGTACTCGGCCGGGGTGAGCACCGTGGCCCGCACCACCGGCTCGAAGATCTGGGCCACCTTCCCGTCCGGGCTCTTGCCAGCCCGGGGGGGCGACCCCCCGGAGCCCCCCGGAAAGTCGCTCGGGTTGGTCACGGTCAGCTCGTCCCCCGACTCCCGGACCACGCGGTAGACCACGTTCGGCGCGGTGGAGATGAGCGTCAGGTCGAACTCGCGCTCCAGCCGCTCCCGGACGATCTCCATGTGCAGCAGGCCGAGGAACCCGCACCGGAACCCGAACCCCAGCGCGGTGGATGTCTCCGGCTCGTAGACCAGCGCGGCGTCGTTCAGGCTCAGCTTGTCGAGCGCGTCCCGCAGTTGCGGGTAGTCGTCGCCCTCCACCGGGTACAGGCCGGAGAACACCATCGGGCGCGGATGGTCGTATCCCGCCAGCGCCTGCCCGGCCGGGCGGGCGGCGCTGGTCACGGTGTCGCCGACCCGCGCCTGCCGGACGTCCTTCACCCCGGTGATCAGGTAGCCGACCTCGCCCGCGCCCAGCCCCTCGGTGGGTATGGGCTCCGGCGAGATGACGCCCACCTCCAGCGTGTCGTGGGCGGCCCGGGTCGACATCATCAGGCTCTTCTCCCGCCGGGTCAGGCGGCCGTCCATCACCCGGACGTAGGTGACCACGCCCCGGTAGGTGTCGTAGACCGAGTCGAAGATGAGCGCCCGGGCGGGGGCGGCAGGGTCGCCGACCGGCGGTGGCACCTGCTCGACGACGGCGTTGAGCAGGTCGGCGACTCCCTCCCCGGTCTTGGCCGAGACCCGCAGCACCTCGCCGGGGTCGCAGCCGATGATGCCGGCCAGCTCCTCGGCGTACCGGGCGGGCTGGGCGGCGGGCAGGTCGATCTTGTTCAGCACCGGGATCAGGTGCAGGTCGGCCGCCAGCGCCAGGTAGAGGTTGGCCAGGGTCTGGGCCTCGATCCCCTGCGCCGCGTCGACCAGCAGGATCGCCCCCTCACAGGCGGCCAGCGACCGGGACACCTCGTAGGAGAAGTCGACGTGGCCGGGGGTGTCGATCAGGTTCAGCACGTACTGGCCGCCGTCGGGGCCGGTCCAGGGCAGCCGGACGGCCTGGCTCTTGATCGTGATGCCGCGCTCGCGCTCGATGTCCATCCGGTCCAGGTACTGCGCCCGCATCTGGCGCTCCCCCACCACCCCGGTGAGCTGGAGCATCCGGTCGGCCAGCGTGGACTTGCCATGGTCGATGTGCGCGATGATGCAGAAATTCCTGATGATTTCCATCGGGGTATGCCCATGCGCCGGGACGGGGGACGCGGCAGGTCCGCCATCCGCGCGGGCCCGCTCGGGCAGTGATGACACAGGAATCCGCCAGGGTCGACTCGGTTGCCGGGATGGGCTCCATGGTCGCATGCTGGCCGGGGTGCCCTGGCCGTCCGGGTGCCACGGCGGCGGCTGGTTTGAGCCAGGCCCGGTGATTGGGCTATCCTGCAACGTCGGCATGGATGCGCGCTGAGCAGGTGGGCGGCGCTCCCGCGGGCGCGATCAGCGCGCCCGTCGGCTAGCCAGAGCCGGCCAGCCAGACCAGCACCCCAAGCGAGGCTTCCGCGTGGCGAACATCAAGTCCCAGATCAAGCGCAACAAGCAGAACGAGAAGGCCCGGCTGCGCAACAAGGCAGTCAAGTCGTCGCTGAAGTCCAGCGTGCGCAAGTTCCGCGAGGCGGCCGACGCCGGCGACGCGGACGCCGCGACCACGGCCATGCGCGACGCCTGCCGCAGCCTTGACAAGGCGGCCAGCAAGGGCGTCATCCACAAGAGCCAGGCCGCGAACCGCAAGTCGGCCATCGCCAAGCGCGCCGCCGAACTCCAGCAGTCCTGACCCGCCAGCGGGCCTACCGCCCGCTGCGGGACGCGACGATGGCGCGGATCGCGACCTCAAGCGCGTAACCGGGGCTTGTCCCCTCCCCCTTGACCCGCGCGTCGGCCTCGGCCACCGCCGCCAGCGCGCGGGCGATCCCGTCCGGCGCCCAGCCGCGCAGCTGCTGCCGCACCCGGTCGATCTTCCAGGGCGGCGCACCCACCTCGGCCGCCAGCGCGGCGGCTGACTGGCCACGCGGCGCGCCGCTCACCCGGCCCAGCAGCCGCACCCCCTGCGCCAGGCCGCTGCTGATCAGCACCGGGGGCACCCCGACCGCGAGCGCCCAGCGGAGCAGCTCCAGCGCCTCGGCCAGGCGCCCTTCCACCGCCCGGTCCGCCACCGAGAACCCGCTCGCCTCCGCCCGCCCCCGGTAGTACCTGGCGACCACGGACTGGCTGATCACGCCGGTGGTGTCGGCGGCCAGCTGGCCGCAGGCGGACGCGATCTCCCGCAGGTCGGACCCGAGCGCGTCGATCAGCGCCCGCATGCCGCTGTCGTCGATGCTGCGCCCGGCCGCGCGGAACTCCTCCCGGACGAAGTCCATCCGGTCGGCCACCCGGGTGATCTTGGGGCATTCGATCACCCGCGCCCCGGTGCCCGCCAGGCTGGCCAGCAGCGCCTTGCCCTTCACGCCGCCGGCGTGGGTGACCACCAGCCACACCTCCGGCGGCGGGTCAGCGGCCAGCCGGGCCAGCTCGTCGGTGAGGTCCTTGCTGGCGTTCTGCGCGTCGCGGACGACCACCACGCAGCCGCCGCCGAACAGCGACGGGGCGGTGAGCGAACCCAGCTCACCCGGGCTCAGGCTGGCCGCTGCCACGTCGTGCACGCCGGCGCCGGGCGGCAGCAGGCCGGCGCTGTCGTCCGGGCCGGCACTGTCGTCCGGGGGCGCCCCGGCCGCGCTGGCGACCAGCCGGGCTACCGCCCGCTCGACCAGCAGTTCCTCTTCACCCACCACCACAGCCACCCGCGCACTGCTGGTGGTGGCGGTTCCGCCTGGGGCGGCCCGGGAAGCCATGCCTGAAGCATGCCATGCGGCGGTGGGCGGACGGGCCCGCAACGTCAGGCGGCGGCCAGGAAGCTGGCCCGGGCCGGCCTCAGGTCAGGGCCGGCCTCAGGTCAGGGCCGGCTCGCCGCCCCGCCAGACCTTGAGCGGCTTGAGGCCATACGACCAGGCGAAGGCGCCCTCGTGATCGGCGTCCCAGGCGACGATGTCGGCGTACTTGCCGCGCGCCATCGTGCCCCGGTCGGGAGCGCGCAGCGCCTGGGCACCGCCCAGCGTCGCCGCCCGCAGCGCCTCGCTCACGCTCATCCCGAAATGGGCGATGGCCAGCGAGATGACCAGCGGCATGGAGGTCATGCCGTTCCCGCCGGGTGCGTGGTCGGAGCCGAGCGCGACCGCGACGCCCTTGTCCAGCAGCGCGCGGACCGGCGGCATCTTGCCGACCTGCAGCGATGTCGCGGGGCACAGGACGGCGGCCACCCCGGCGGTGGCCAGCGCGATGACGTCCTCCTCGCAGGCCTCGTGCAGCAGGTCCGCGGACGCGCAGCCCATCTCGGCGGAGAGCCTGGCCGCACCGGTGCGCGACTGGCCGCAGGCGTGCAGCCGGGGCAGCAGCCCCGCCGCCCGGCCCGCGCCGAGCACCCAGCGCGCCTCCCGCTCGGTGAACCGGCCCTCCTCGCAGTACACGTCCACACTGTCCGCGCCGGCCGCGGCCGCGTCCGCGCACCAGGTGCCCACCGCGTCGACGTAGTCGTGGCGGCGGCCGAAGTACTCCGGCGGCACGGCGTGCGCGGCGAGGAAGGTCGCATGCACCCGGGGCATGCCGGGCTCGCCTTCCAGCGAGCGCAGCAGCCGCACGTCGGCGAGCTCACCGTCCCGGGTGAGGTGGTACCCGGTCTTGGCCTCGATCGTCGTGGTCCCGGTCAGCAGCCAGTCGCGCAGCCGCTCCCGGACGCCGTTGCACAGGGTCCAGGGGTCGGTCCCCCGGGTCACCGTCACCGTCGAGGCCATCCCGCCGCCCGCGGCGGCGATCTCGTTCGGCGAGGAGCCACCCGACCGCATGGCCAGCTCGGCCCAGCGGTTGCCCGCGTAGACCGGGTGCGTGTGCGCGTCGATCAGGCCGGGCGTGACCAGCCCGCCGTTGAGGTTCTCCACCTGGTCGACGTCGACGATGTCGTCGACCACGCCGGGCAGGCTCCGGGGCAGCTCCGCGGCCGGGCCCACCCAGGCGATGTGCTCACCGTGGGTCAAAATGGCAGCGTTGTTCCACACCTCGGACCCGGTCCACAGGCGCCCGATGTTCGTCAGCAGGCGGATCGTCACCGATGAGCCCTCCCCCGCGCAGGAAGGCCCCAACTCAGGGATCCCTGCGTCATGAGCGGTCACCTGCCATGGCTCGTGCCTCGTGATAGAGCACCGCCGGGCACCACGGCTCCATAGCGATCAGCCGGGCGCTACGAGGATGCGGCAACCAACATATCGGTTCAGTCACGGTATTGCACGAGAGGGTCCTTGTACAGGCTGTATACGAAGATCGGCGGCCAGATTTCGTGCCCTTTCCGCGAACCATGATCACCCGTTAGCTACCACGCACAAGGCCGCTGGGCTGGCTTCGCGGGCACATGGGGTCACGCCGGAGCCATTTGTGCAGGCAGCGGACTTGCGCATAGATGTCAGCCGATCATGGCAGTTCTGCCAATCCCAGTATCGGGCCATAAGCGGCATTGTGACCAGCGCCACGGTGACGGCGAGCCCGGGCCGGCCGGATCGGCGCGCCGCGGTCAGCCAGCCGCGGCGGGGGCGCCGCTGGCGCTCTGAAGCTCGGTCGCCAGCCCCGGCGGGACCCGGGCGGTCAGCTCGGTGCCCTGCGCCTCGTGCCGCAGCGCGAGCACCTCCCCCTCCTGATGCACCCGCGCTACCAGGTCACCCCGGTCGTAGGGCACCAGCACGCTGACCTTCACCTCGCTGCGGGGCAGCCTGTCCTCCACCGCGGCGAGCAGGTCATCGATCCCGGCCCCGGTCCGGGCGGAGACCACCACGCAGTCCCGCTCCTTGGCCGCCATCCCCTTCACCTCGACCGGGTCGGCGGAGTCCGCCTTGTTGACCACCACGATCTCCGGCACGTCCGCGGCACCGATCTCGGCCAGCACCTCGCGCACCGCGGCCAGCTGCGCGTACGGGTCGGCGTCGCTGCCGTCCACGACGTGCAGGATGAGATCGGCCTGGGCGACCTCCTCCAGCGTGGAGCGGAACGCCTCGACCAGCTGGTGCGGCAGGTGCCGGACGAAACCCACCGTGTCGGTCAGGGTGAACCAGCGGCCGGACGGCGCCCGCGCCCGGCGCACCGAGGGATCCAGGGTGGCGAACAGCGAGTCGTCGACCAGGACACCGGCCCCGGTGAGCCGGTTCAGCAGGCTGGACTTCCCGGCATTGGTGTAACCGGCGATGGCCACTGACGGGATCTGGTGACGGCGGCGCTGCCCGCGCTGGACCTCCCGGCTCACCGCCATCTCCGCGATCTGGCGGCGCAGCTTGGCGGTGCGTGCCCGGATCCGGCGCCGGTCGGTCTCGATCTTGGTCTCGCCGGGTCCCCGGGTGCCGATGCCGCCGCCGCCCGCGACCCGGCCGCCCGCCTGCCGGGACAGCGACTCGCCCCAGCCGCGCAGCCGGGGCAGCATGTACTGCAACTGCGCCAGCTCCACCTGCGCCTTGCCCTCCTTGCTGCGGGCGTGCTGGGCGAAGATGTCGAGGATGAGCGCGGTGCGGTCGATGACCTTGACCTTCACCACGCCCTCCAGCCGGCGCAGCTGGCTGGGGGTGAGCTCACCGTCGCAGATGACCGTGTCGGCGCCGGTCGCGGTGACCAGGGCCGCCAGCTCGATGGCCTTGCCGGCCCCGATGTAGGTCGCGGAGTCGGGCCGCCCGCGCCGCTGCACCAGGCCGTCGAGCACGACCGACCCGGCCGTCTCGGCCAGCCGGGACAGCTCACGCAGCGAGTTCTCGGCGCTGACCAGGGTCCCCTCGGTCCAGACGCCGATCAGGACCACCCGCTCCAGCCGGAGCGCGCGGTACTCGACCTCGGTGACGTCGGTGAGCTCGGTGGACAGGCCGCCCACCCGGCGCAGCGCCTGCCGGTCGGCAAGGTCGAGCTCGCCAGTCTGGTCCTGCGAGTGCACAGTCATCGCTGCCCCGGATAGATGTTCACGCCGGTCACCGCTGGTTTCCGGCGCGCGCCCGCGGCCCCCGGCGGGCGGCGGTTCACCCATGCTGCCATGCGTTGCGGCTTTCATTCACTTCAATAACACCCCGGCGGCCCTGGTTGTGCCCCGGCGGCGGCACCGCGAGCAGCTCAGGCCAGGGTGCGAGCCAGGGCGCGGGCCAGGGCGCGGGAACGCTGCCAGGGCCGGCCTGGGCCGGCCACCTTTGACCCAGCTGGCGGCCGGGAGCTAGCGTCGGTCTCACCATCCGTAACGTTGTATCCAGGATGTGATCCACCATCGGGAGGAGTACGACATGGCGGCTGGCGAAGGCGTTGAGATCACCGGGCCCCCTGCAGACCGGTACGACGAGATCCTCACCCCCGACGCGCTGCGCCTGATCGCCGCGCTTCAGCGCGAGCTCGGCGGCCGCCGGGCGGAGCTGCTGGCCGCCCGGGCGGCCCGGCAGGAAGAGCTGTCGGCCGGCGGCACGCTCGACTTCCTCCCCGGCACCCGGCAGGTCCGCGACGACCCCGGCTGGCGGGTGGCGCCGCCCGCGCCGGGCCTGGTGGACCGCCGGGTGGAGATCACCGGCCCGACCGAGCGGAAGATGACCATCAACGCGCTCAACTCCGGCGCGAACGTGTGGCTGGCCGACTTCGAGGACGCGAACACGCCGCTCTGGGAGAACATGATCATCGGCCAGCTCAACCTGAAGGACACCCTGGACCGCACGATCGACTTCACCAGCGAGGAGGGCAAGTCGTACCGGCTGCTGCCGGACGAGGAGCTGGCGACCATCGTGGTCCGGCCGCGCGGCTGGCATCTGGACGAGAAGCACCTGCTGGTTGACGGGCAGCGGGTGTCGGGCAGCCTGTTCGACTTCGCGCTGTACTTCTTCCACTGCGCCCGCCGGCAGCTGGACAAGGGCTGCGGGCCGTACTACTACCTGCCCAAGATCGAGAGCCACCTGGAGGCCAGGCTCTGGAACGACGCGTTCAACATCGCCCAGGACACCCTCGGCATCCCCCGCGGCACGATCCGGGCCACGGTCCTGGTGGAGACAATCCCGGCGGCGTTCGAGATGGAGGAGATCCTCTACGAGCTGCGCGAGCACAGCGCCGGGCTGAACGCCGGCCGGTGGGACTACCTGTTCAGCATCATCAAGAAGTTCCGGTCCCGGGGCCGCGACTTCGTGCTGCCCGAGCGCAACTCGGTCACGATGACCGCACCGTTCATGCGGTCCTACACCGAGCTGCTGGTGAAGACCTGCCACCGCCGGGGCGCGCACGCCATGGGCGGGATGGCCGCGTTCATCCCGAACCGCCGCGACCCGAAGGTCACCGAGATCGCGCTGGCCAAGGTGCGCGACGACAAGAACCGCGAGTCCAGTGACGGCTTCGACGGCTCCTGGGTCGCCCACCCGGACCTGGTGGCGCTGTGCAAGGAGGTGTTCGACGCCGCGCTCGGCGACCGGCCGAACCAGCTGGACCGGCTGCGGGAGGAGGTCAGCGTCACCGGCCCCGACCTGCTGGCGGTGGACAAGACCCCCGGTGTCATCACCGAGGCGGGCCTGCGCAGCAACGTCAGCGTGGCGCTGCAGTACCTGGCGACCTGGCTCGGCGGCAACGGCGCGGTGGCGATCTTCAACCTGATGGAGGACGCGGCCACCGCGGAGATCTCCCGGTCCCAGGTCTGGCAGTGGCTGCACAACGACGTCACACTCGACGACGGCCCGCAGGTGACCAGGGACCTGGTCGAGCGGGTCATCCGGGAGGAACTGGCCACGATCCGGGAAGGTGCGGGCCCCGGCTTCGACGCGGCCCGCTACGACCAGGCGGTTTCGCTGTTCACCGAGGTCGCCCTGGCCGACGACTACGCCGAGTTCCTCACCCTGCCCGCCTACGAGCGCATGCCCTGACGCCCGCCTCCATGATCACGGACACTTTCCCGCGCTATTCGCGGAGAATCGTCCGTGATCATGGAATTCGCCGCCGCCGCGGGGCAGTCTGGGAGGTAACACCGGCCGAGGGAGGGCGATGATCGAGCACCTGGTCCCGGCGATGGCGGAGATCTGCGGCCGCGACGGCGTGGTGACCGACCCGCTGGACCTGCGCACCTACGAGTGCGACGGCCTCACCTCGCACCGGGCCGCACCGGCGATGGTGGTCCTGCCCAGGACCGCGGAGCAGGTCGCCGCGGTGGTCCGGGTGTGCGCGGCGGCCAAGGTGCCGTTCGTGGCCCGCGGCTCGGGCACCGGCCTGTCGGGCGGCGCACTGCCCCGGGCCGACGGGGTGCTGATCGTCACCTCCCGGATGCGGCGCATCATCGCGGTCGACCCGGCCAGCCAGCGGGCCATCGTCGAGCCGGGGGTCACCAATCTGGCGGTGAGCACCGCGGCCCGCCCGTACGGCTACTTCTACGCGCCCGACCCGTCCAGCCAGCAGGTCTGCTCGGTGGGCGGGAACGTGGCGGAGAACTCCGGCGGCGCCCACTGCCTCAAGCACGGGTTCACCGTGCACCATGTGCTGGGCCTGGAGATCGTCACCCCGGCGGGCGAGCTGGTCTGGCTGGGCGACGGCACCGGCAGTGCGCCCGGCTACGACCTGATGGGCGCCTTCATCGGCTCCGAGGGCACGCTCGGCATCGCCACCAAGATCATCGTGAAGCTGACGAAGATCCCGCAGATGGTCACCTGCCTGCTGGCCGGGTTCGAGACCACCGGCGCGGGCGGGGCTGCGGTCTCGGCGATCATCGGGGCCGGCATCGTGCCGGCCGCGATCGAGATGATGGACGCGCTGGCGATCGAGGCCGCCGAGGAAGCAGTGGCCTGCAACTACCCCGAAGGCGCGGGGGCGGTCCTCATCGTGGAACTCGACGGTCCGGAATCGGACGTGCGCCGGGACCGCGAGGCTGTCCGCACGCTCTGCCAGGAGGCGGGCTCGACCGAGATCAGGGAGGCCGTGGACGCGGCCGAGCGGGCTGCCATCTGGGTGGGCCGCAAGTCGGCGTTCGCGGCGGTCGGCCGGATCTGCCCCGCCTACATCGTCCAGGACGGGGTGGTCCCGCGCACCGCGCTCGGGTCGGTGCTCGACAAGATCGCCCAGCTGTCGGCCGAGTCCGGGATCCGGGTCGCGAACGTGTTCCATGCCGGTGACGGGAACCTGCACCCGCTCGTCCTCTACGACGACAGCTCCCCGGCGGCCACCACCGCGGCCGAGGAGCTGTCCGGCGCGATCCTGGACCTGTGCATCAGCCACGGCGGCTCCATCACCGGCGAGCACGGCGTCGGCGTGGACAAGTCCCGGTACATGCCCAAGATGTTCGGGGCCGACGACCTGGACACCATGCAGCTGCTGCGGTGCGCGTTCGACCCGCAGAACCTGTGCAACCCGGGCAAGATCTTCCCCACGCCTCGGCTGTGCGGGGAGGTGCCCGGCGCCCGGCGCGGCCCGCACCCCCTGGTCGCCTCCGGGCAGGCTGAGCAGTTCTGATGCCGGCGTGGAGGAGGTGAGCCATGGCTGGTGACGCGGTCCTGCGGGCGCTGGCCACCGCCTGCCCAGCGGCGCGGGCAGCGGACGGCAGCGACGCCGTGGCCGGGGTGACACCCCGCTACGCCGCCTCGCCCGCCAGCGTCGCCGAGGCCAGCGCGCTGCTGCACGCGGCCGCTGACCATGGCCTGTGCGTGGTCGCCCGGGGCAGCGGGAGCCGGCTGGACTGGGGCGCCGCGCCTCACCGCTGTGACCTGGTGGTCGACACGACGCTGCTGAACCAGGTGGTCGAGCACGCCGCCGGGGACCTGGTGACGCGGGTCCAGGCCGGGGTCGGCCTGGACCGGCTCGGCGAGGTGCTCGCCGCTGCCGGGCAGCAGCTCGCCCTGGACGCCCTGGCAGGCGTCCGCAACGGGACCGCCGCGGACGCCGGCTCGGCCGCGGGCGGGAACGGCTCCGCGGGCCAGCCCGCGACCATCGGCGGGACGCTCGCGACCGGCGTGGCCGGGCCACGGCGCCTGCGCTACGGTACGCCGCGGGATCTGGTGATCGGGATCACCGTGGTGCGGGCCGACGGGACGGTCGCCTCCTCGGGCGGCAAGGTGGTCAAGAACGTGGCCGGCTACGACCTCGGCAAGTTGTTCGCCGGGTCCTACGGCACGCTCGGGCTGATCGTGGAAGCGGTGTTCCGGCTGCACCCGCTGCCGTCAGCGGCCGGGTACACGACGATGGCGGCCGACGGGCCGGCCGCGGCCCACCGCGCCGTCGCCGCCGCGGCCGGCAGCGAGCTCGCACCCACCGCGGTGGAGATCAGCCGGTCCGGCCGGGGCCAGCCGGTACGGGTGGGTGTCCTGCTGGAAGGGGACCCGGCCGGGGTGGACGAGCGCTCGGCTGTCCTGCGCGCGCTGCTGGGTGACGGGGCCATGACGGCGCCGGAACCGCCGGGCTGGTGGGGCCGCTACGACCCCGGCACCGGCACGCTCATCCGGGTCGCGTTCTGGGCGGACGCGCTGCCGCGGGTCCTGGCCGTGATCGACGCCGCCGCCGCGGCCGCGGGCGTGGACCCGCTGGTCGCCGGTTCTGCCGCCGCCGGGGTGGTCTACGCCGCGCTCCGCGAGGACGCCGACACCGGTGCGGCCGCCGGGTTCATCGCCGCCCTGCGGGCCGCCCTGGCCCGGGGGGAGGCCGATGCCAGGCCGCAGGCCGCGGCCCGGCCGGACAGCCCCCCGGTGCTGGCCAGCGTGGTCGTGCTGCACGCCCCGCCGCCGGTGCGGGACCAGGTGGACCTGTGGGGCCCGGTGCCCGGGCTGGCCCTCATGCGGGCGGTCAAGGACCAGTTCGATCCAGGGCACCGGATGGCGCCCGGCCGTTTCGTGGGAGGTATCTGATGACAGCGGTGGACCCGGACGCGGGCTCCCCGGAACCCCCCAGCGGTCCGGACCCGGAGGCCAGGCGGGTGGTGCCCGATGTCCTGGACCCCACCGGCGAGCTGCGGTCCGTCGCCAGCGACTGTGTCCACTGCGGGTTCTGCCTGCCCGCCTGCCCGACCTACCAGCTGTGGGGCGAGGAGATGGACTCGCCGCGTGGCCGCATCCACCTGATCAGCCAGGCGCTCGCCGGGACGCAGCTCACCGAGGCGGCCGCCGGCCACCTTGACCGCTGTCTCGGCTGCATGGCGTGCCTGCCGGCCTGCCCGTCCGGGGTCCGCTACGACCGCCTGATCGAGGCGGCCAGGACCTGGACCGAGGAGCCGCCGGACGGGCTCGTCCCGGCCCCGGCCCGGACCGCCCGCGAACGGGCGATGCGGGCGGCCATCTTCGCGACGTTCCCCTACCCGCGGCGGCTGCGGGCTCTGCTGGGGCCGCTGCGGGCCGCCCAGTGGACCCGGCTTGACCGGCTGGCCGGAAGCCGTGCCGCGCAGCGGCTGGCACCTGAGCTCGCCGTCGCCATGCGGCTGGCGCCCGGGCATGCGCCCGCTGCCCGGGCCGGCGCACTGCCGGGCCGGGTGCCCGCCGCGGGCGAGCGCCGGGCCGTGGTCGGCATGCTCACCGGCTGCGTCCAGCAGGTCTTCTTCCCAGAGGTGAACGCGGCCACCGCCCGGGTGCTCGCGGCCGAAGGCTGTGACGTCATCATCCCGGCCGGCCAGGGCTGCTGCGGGGCGCTGTCGCTGCACTCGGGCCGGGCATCGCAGGCGGTCAGGCTCGCCCGGCGGACCATCGCCGAGTTCGAGCGTGCCGGGGTAGACGCGATCGTGGTCAACTCCGCGGGCTGCGGGTCGGCGATGAAGGAGTACGGCGCGCTGCTCGCCGACGGCGGCGGCCACCGCGGCGGGCCGCCTCCCGCCGATGCCAGCGGGCAGCCAGATCCCGCGGGCTGGCCGGCCCGGGCCGCCGCGATCGCCGGCAAGGTGCGTGACTTCTCCGAGTTCCTGGTCGAGTTGTTCGACAGCGCGGGCGGGCCGCGGGCGGTCCGCCATGGGCTGGCCGTCACGGCCGCCTACCACGACGCCTGTCACCTGGCTCACGCGCAGCGGATCCGCCAGCAGCCACGCGACCTGCTGCGGGCCATCCCCGGGCTGACCCTGGCCGAGGTCGGGGACGGCGGGACCTGCTGCGGCTCAGCCGGGCTCTACAACCTGCTCCAGCCGGAAGCCGCGCGGGAGCTGGGCGAGCGCAAGGCGGCCGCGATCATGGCAACCGGGGCCTCCCTGGTCGTGTCGGCCAACCCCGGCTGCAGTCTCCAGATCGCCTCCGCCACGGCCAGCGCCGGCGGCGACGCGCCCGCCGTGGCGCACATCGCCGAGGTGCTCGATGCGAGCCTGCGCGGGCTGCCCGTGCGGGCGCTGACCGGCTCCGCGGGCGCCCAGAGGTGATGCGGGCGGGCCCCGCCCGGAGGCGATGCGCTAGCGCGGGCCGTGGCTGGCGACCACATCCGCGGCAGCCAGCCAGGCGGGGTTCAGCTCGCCTTCGGCGACGATCACGGCGGGCCCGCCAAGCCAGCTCGCGCCCGCCGCCAGCTCCACGGTGAGCTGCCCGCCCGGCACCGTCACCTGCCATGTGCCGTCGTCACGCCCGGCGGCCGTGGCGGCGGCAGCGGCCGCGGCGACCGCGCCGGTCCCGCACGACCTGGTCTCGCCCGAGCCGCGCTCGTGGACCCGCATCTGGAGGGCGCGCGGCCCGGTCGGCAGGACCAGCTCCACGTTCCCGCCCTCGGGGAACTGGGCCGGGTCAAGCTCCGGTGGCACCGTCAGGTCGAAGCCGGCCAGCGGCATGCCGACCAGACAGGCCAGATGCGGGTTCCCCACCGAGACCCGCAGCCCGTCCCAGGGCCGGCCGCCGATGACGGCCCGGCCCGGCCCGAGCACGGCGGCCCGGCCCATCTCGGCGGTCACGGTACCGTCGTCCTCCAGCCGGACCTGGCGGACCCCGGACCTGGTCGCCACCGCGAAGGCCGGCCCCTGCGCCAGGCCGCGACCGGCCAGGTAGCGGGCGAACACCCGGATGCCGTTGCCGCACATCTCGGCCACGCTGCCGTCGGAGTTGCGGTAGTCCATGAACCATTCGGCGAGCTGGAAGCCGCCGGGCACCCCGGCGGCTTCCACCGCTCGTGTCCGCACCGCGCGCAGCACCCCGTCCGCACCAATCCCGGTCCGCCGGTCACACAGCCGCACCGCCAGGGCAGGCGAAAGCCCCTGGCCAGCGTCGGGGTCGACCAGGATCACGAAGTCGTTCCCGGTGCCGTGCCCCTTCGCGAACCGCATGGGCCGATGGTAGCCAGTGGCGGCCACCGGGCGGCGGCCCCGGTCACGGGCCAGCCAGTGAGCAGGCCCGTGCGGGACGCCGAAGATCGGCGGGCTGCGGCGGGAACCGGCGCGGGGCGGCGTCCGTCCAACGCGCAGAACCCGTCATGCCGGTGAATGAAGGGAAAGGACCTGATGCCCCGTATCAGCCGTTCTCGCCTGCTCTGGGCGGCCCTCGGCGCGGTCGTGCTGCTGGGTGCTGCCGTCTGGGCCGGCCGCGTCACCGCCTCCCCCGCGGCGGCGGGCCCGCTCCCGGCCGCCGTGACCGCCCTGCCCCAGGGCAGGGCGGCTGACGCGGTCACCACTGGCCGCGGGTCGCCGCTGATCTCCTACCCCACCTGGTGCTGCTCCACCGGCAGCCCGCTGGGCCTCACCGTGACCGGGCAGGCCACGGCGCGGGGAACGGGGTCAGCGGCCAGGGTCACGGCCATCGCCAGGGCCACGGCGGACGCGGCCGGCCAGGCCAAGGCCGCCGCGGCTGCGGCCGGCATCGCGCTCGGGAAGATCGTCAACATGCAGGTTTCCGCCTCCCCCTACCCTTACCCGGTCCCCTTGGGAGCCGCTTCCGGTACTCCCGGCCCGGCCGGGAGCACCACCGGCCCGGCCGTCGCGGGCGGCCAGGGCGGTGCCCCCTCCCCGGGGCTGATGTGCCCGGAGGCGGCGCAGTGCCCGGGCTACCCGGGCGCCAGCACTTCCGCGACGGTCACCATCACGTGGGCGATCGCCTAGCCGGCTGTGCGCTCTGGTCCGCAGGCCGCGAGGGCCTGGCTGAGCAGCTGGCCGGCGCCGGCCGTACCAGCCGGCAGCCAGGTGACCCGCGGGTCGCGGCGGAACCAGGCCTCCTGCCGCCGGGCGAACCGCCGGGTCGCCCGGATCGTCTGCGTGCGCGCCTCGTCCTGGGTGCACTCGCCGGCCAGATACCGCAGCACCTGCGCGTAGCCGAGTGCGCGGCTGGCCGTCCGGCCTTCCCGCAGCCCGGCCCGCTCCAGAGCCGCCACCTCATCCACGAGCCCGTCCTGCCACATCTGCTCGGTCCGTGCCGCGATCCGGCGGTCCAGTTCGGCCCGGTCCACCCGCAGCCCGAGCTGCACCACCGGGTAGTGCGACTCGTAGCGGGGCAGGGCAGCGGTGAATGGATGGCCGGCGACCTCGATCACCTCCAGCGCGCGCACGATCCGCCGTCCGTTGGAGGGCAGGATGGCGGCGGCGGCGGCCGGGTCGGCCCGTGCCAGCCGTTCGTGCAGCACCGCCGGCCCGGCCGTGGCGAGCTCAGCCTCCAGCCGCTCCCGCACCAGCGGGTCGGTGCCGGGGAACTCCAGGTTGTCCAGGGCCGCCCGCACGTACAGCCCGGACCCGCCGGTCAGCACGGGCACCCGGCCCCGCCCGTGGATGCCGTCGATAGCCGCCCGGGCGAGCCGCTGGTACTCGGCAGCGCTGGCGAGCTGCCGGACGTCCCAGATGCTGAGCAGGTGGTGCGGCACGCCGCGCCGCTGCGCGCGGCTGAGCTTGGCCGTGCCGATGTCCATGCCGGCGTACAGCTGCATGGAGTCGGCGTTCACCACCTCGCCGTCCAGCGCCAGCGACAGCCGGAGCGACAGCTCTGACTTCCCGGCCGCGGTGGGCCCGACGACCGCGATCACGCGTTCCGGCATGGCGTCAGTCCGTCCCGGGTTCCCCCCAGGAGGCGACCAGGTAGGTGACACCGTAGGGATTCGCCATGGACAGCAGCCGCCCGTGCAGCCGGGCTCCGGT
This sequence comes from Streptosporangiaceae bacterium, assembly GCA_035532275.1. Lineage (GTDB taxonomy): Bacteria > Actinomycetota > Actinomycetes > Streptosporangiales > Streptosporangiaceae > UBA9676. The sequence goes on from DATKRG010000025.1 coordinate 60,320, forward strand.
GGCCGCGCCCGCCAGCACCTGCCAGGCGGCCCGGCCCGCCACCATCAGCTCGTCATCGCGCCGGGGGTCGAGCCGGGCCAGCCAGCGGGCGTCCGCGGCCGCCAGTGCCTCGGCCAGCTCGTCGTCGTATTCCTGCGCCTCGGCGTCGGGCGCGCCCTCAGCGTCGCGCGCGCGGCGCGCGGAGGCGTCGCCCATCGCCAGCAGGGCGACCCGCGGCGCCCGCTCGGCGATGAGCACGCCCAGCTTGAGGCACTCCCCGGGGGCGGCGGTGTGGTTGACAGCCTGCAGCAGCACCTCCGGCCCCTGGCCGCCCCGGCCCGGCCCGGCGGTGATCCCGGCGTTGTCCAGCAGCCAGCGGGCGACGGTCAGCGACAGCGGCAGCACGGGCTCGCCCTCCCCCACCGTGACCGGCACCCCGAACTCGTGCAGGGAGCCTGCCGCGCTGGCCGGGTACTCGCGGTCGGCGGGCCCGCCGCCGACCACCGCGATGAGATCGGGCTGCGCAGCGGCCAGGGCGTGAACGGCCACGGCACAGGCCTTACCGACGGCGTTCAGCGCCGGCGGCGGGTCACTGGCAGCCGCGCCCAGCGCGGCCGGGATAAGCAGGGGTGGGTGCGGGCAGACGGCGGCGGCGATCAGCATTTCGCGCTTCCATGATCGTGGTTGCTTGCAGGCGCGGGACGCATATACCTCACCATGATCATGGCGCAGGCGCACCGACAGCGGGCATCCCGAGTAGCACCGCGGGAGCCGTCGAGCTGCCGCCGGCCGTGCGGGCCGGGCCGCCAGCCGCCGCGGTGCCCTCCTGCCGGGCCTGCCAGGCGTCGCCACCGCGGGTACGCCGCACCGCCAGCGGCGCCGCGTCGGCGATCAGGTAGTGCGGAGTCGCGTGGGTCACCGCGGTGGTCACCACGTCACCGGGCCGCGGGCCGGTGCCGGCCGGCGCGAAGTGGACGAGCCGGTTGTCCCTGGCCCGCCCCGACTGCCGGTGCGTCAGGCCGTCCTTGCGCCCTTCCCCCTCGGCGACCAGCACCTCCACCTGCTGCCCGGCCAGCGCCTGGTTCTCGGCCAGCGCGGTCTGGGCGACCAGCGCCGCCAGCCGCTCGTAGCGCTCCGCCACCACCTCCGGCGGGACCTGCCCGGCCATGACCGCCGCCGGGGTGCCCGGCCGCTGGGAGTACTGGAATGTGAACGCGCCAGCAAACCGGGCCTGGCGGACCATGTCCAGGGTGCCGGCGAAGTCGCGTTCGGTCTCGCCTGGGAACCCCACGATGATGTCGGTGGTGATGGCGGCGTGCGGGATGGCCGCCCGGACCCGGTCCAGGATCCCCAGGTACGCCTCCCGGCGGTAGGCGCGGCGCATTGCCCGCAGCACCGCGTCCGACCCGGACTGGAGCGGCATGTGCAGTTGCGGCATCACGTTCGGGGTGGCCGCCATCGCCTCGATCACGTCATCGGTGAAGTCGCGCGGGTGCGGCGAGGTGAACCGGACCCGTTCCAGGCCGTCGATCTCGCCACAGGCCCGCAGCAGCATGCCGAACGCCGTGCGGTCCCCGAACCCGACCCCGTAGGAGTTGACGTTCTGCCCCAGCAGCGTGACCTCCAGGACCCCGTCGCTGACCAGGGCCCGGATCTCCGCGAGGACGTCACCGGGGCGGCGGTCCTCCTCCCGGCCCCGCAGGCTCGGCACGATGCAGAACGTGCAGGTGTTGTTGCAGCCCACCGAGATGGCGACCCAGGCCGCGTACGGGGATTCGCGCCGGGCGGGCAGGACCGACGGGAACCGCTCCAGCGACTCGACGATCTCCACCTGGGCCTGGGCCTGCACCCGGGCACGCTCCAGCAGCACCGGCAGCGACCCGATGTTGTGGGTGCCGAACACCACGTCCACCCACGGCGCCCGGTCGGCGATGCCGGCCCGGTCCTTCTGCGCCAGGCAGCCGCCGACCGCGATCTGCATACCCGGCCGGGAGCTCTTCACCGGCAGCAGGTGGCCGAGGTTCCCGTACAGCCGGTTGTCCGCGTTCTCCCGCACGGCGCAGGTGTTGAAGACGACCACATCCGGCGTCCCGCCACTGGGAGCCCGCCGGTAACCAGCGTCTTCCAGCAGGCCGGCGAGGCGCTCGGAGTCGTGGGAGTTCATCTGGCACCCGTAGGTGCGGATCTCATATGTGCGCGCGTCGTCCATGTCGACATACGAGCGTACGCGGGTCTGGCGCCATGTCCCGAATCTCCCGTGGCCGGGGCCGGGAGTGGGGGACGATACTGCTATGACTGAGAGCGTGACGACCCCGCCGCCACCGCCCACCGTCAGCTACGGTGCCTGGCCGTCTCCCATCACCGCGGCAGACGTGGCCCGGTTGCAGCGCCTGGTCTCCTTCCCGCGTGCGATCGGCAGGGACATCTGGTGGCAGGAGCGGCTGCCCGCCGAGGGCGGCCGGGTGACCATCGTCCATCTCGGCGCGGACGGCCAGCAGCGCCCGTTGCTGCCCGGGCCGTGGAGCGCCCGGACCCGGGTCCACGAGTACGGCGGCCTGTCCTACCTGCCGGTGCCCGCCGCCAGCGGGGCACCCGGGGGAACCACGATCATGTTCGCGAACTATGCGGACCAGCGCCTGTACCTGCTGCCGGCCAGTGGCGGAAACGGCGGCGAACCGCAGCCGCTGACCCCGGCACCGGGCGGCAGCCCTGGCCACCCCTCGCTCCGGTACGCCGACTTCACGCTCTCCCCCGACCGCTCGCAAGTGTGGTGCGTCCAGGAGCGGCACTCCGACGGCAAGGTGGTCCGCGCCATCGTGGGCGTCCCGCTCGACGGCTCGGCGGCTGGCAACCCCGACGCCATCCGTGAGCTGGTCACCGGCGCCGACTTCTTCGCGTTCCCGACCCCGTCCCCCGACGGGAAGCGGCTGGCGTGGATCTGCTGGAACCATCCGCGCATGCCCTGGGACGGTACCGAGCTGCGGGCGGCGGTGATCGAGGACGGGGTGCCCGGCCAGGGCCGGATCGTCAAGGGCGGCATGCAGGAGTCGGTGCTGGCGCCGCTGTGGCGGGACCCGACCAGCCTGTACGTGGTCACCGACTGGCCCGGCTGGTGGAACCTGTACCAGGTCGGGCTGCTCGGCGAGCCGTCCCAGGCGCTCTACCCGGCTGAGGAGGAGTTCGCGAACCCGCTGTGGCAGCTGGGCGACCGCCCGTTCGCCGTGCTGGCCGACGGCCGGCTGGCGGTGCTGCACGGCCGCGGCGGGATGCGGCTGGGCGTGCTCGACCCGGAAACCGGGGAGCTGTCCGACGCCGACCTGCCGTACCCGGTCTTCGTCTCCGGGGTGTCGGCGGACGGGATGTCGATCCTGGGCATCGCGGGCGGTCCGGCGACGCCGCTGTCGATCATCCGGGTGGATGCCGGGACCGGTGCGGTGGAGGTGCTCTGCCAGGAAACCGATGCCGCCCCCGATCCGGCCTATCTGCCGGTTCCCCAGCAGGTGCAGCTGGAAGGGCGCTTCGGGCGCACCGTCCATGCGCTGCTGTACCCGCCGGCCAACCCGGATGTGACACCGCCAGCGGGGGAACTGCCGCCCTACGTGGTCTGGGTCCACGGCGGGCCCACCGCCCACGTGCTGCCGCTGCTGGACATCGAGAAGGCCTACTTCACCAGCCGGGGCATCGGCGTCATCGACGTCAACTACGGCGGCTCGACCGGGTACGGCCGCCGCTACCGGGAGCGGCTGCGCCGCCAGTGGGGCGTGGTGGACGTGGAGGACGCGATAGCGGCGGCCCAGGCGCTGGCCGGGGCGGGCCAGGCCGACCCCGCCCGGCTGGCGATCCGTGGCGGCTCGGCGGGCGGCTGGACCGCGCTGGCGGCGGTCACCACCCACGCCGGGACCGGCTCGGTGTTCAGCGCGGCGACCTCCTACTACGGTGTCGCCGACCTGCGGGAGTTCGCCACGCAGACGCATGACTTCGAGTCGCGCTACCTGGACGGCCTGATCGGGCCACTGCCCGGTTTCGAAGCGGTGTATCTGGAGCGTTCCCCGGCGGGCCATGTGACCGACGCGACCTGCCCGATCCTGCTGCTGCAAGGACTGGACGACCCGGTCGTGCCGCCCGCGCAGTCCGAGGCCATCGCCGCCCAGCTGGCCGCGCACGGCATCCGCCATGCCTATCTCAGCTTCGAGGGCGAGTCTCACGGCTTCCGCCGCGCCGAGACAATCGTGACCTGCCTGGAGGCCGAACTGTCCTTCTATGGCCAGATCCTGGGCTTCGCCCCGCCCGGTATCCCGTTCCTGGAGGTGGTCAGCGGGCGAACTCGGTAGCCCGCGACTCGCGGACCACCGTGACCCGGATCTGGCCCGGGTAGGTCAGCTCCTCCTCGACCTGCTTGGCCACATCCCTGGCGATCACCTGCGCCTGGATGTCGTCAACCCGGTCGGGCTTGACCATGACCCGGATCTCCCGGCCGGCCTGCATGGCGAAGACCTTCTCCACACCGTCGTGCGCGCCGGCGATCTGCTCCAGCCGCTCCAGCCGCTTCACGTAAGCCTCCAGCGACTCGCGCCGGGCACCGGGCCGGCCGCCGCTGATGGCGTCAGCCGCCTGGGTGAGGACCGCCTCGACGGTGCGCACCTCGACTTCGTTGTGGTGTGCCTCGATGGCGTGGACCACGTCGGGGTGCTCACCGTACCTGCGCGCGATCTCGGCGCCGATCAGCGCGTGGCTGCCTTCGACCTCGTGGGTGAGGGCCTTGCCGATGTCGTGCAGCACGGTGCAGCGCTTGAGCAGGGCCGGGTCCAGCCCCAGCTCGCTGGCCATCATGGCGGCGATATAGGCGGATTCCACCAGGTGCGCGAGCACGTTCTGGCCGTAGGAGGTGCGGTATCGCAGCTGCCCGAGCAGGGTGATCAGTTCCGGGTGCAGGTCGGTGATGCCCAGCTCCACCATGGCGTCGTCGCCGGCCCGGGCACACAGCTGTTCCACTTCCGCCTTGCTGCGCTCGTAGGATTCCTCGATCCGCTGTGGGTGGATACGCCCGTCGAGCACAAGCCGCTCCAGGGTGAGCCTGCCCACCTCCCGCCGGACCGGGTCGAAGCAGGACAGCAGGACGGCTTCCGGGGTGTCGTCGATGATCAGGTTGACGCCAGTCACCGACTCGAAGGCCCGGATGTTGCGACCTTCCCGGCCGATGATCCTGCCTTTCATCTCGTCACCCGGAAGGTGCAGCACCGAAACGACCGACTCGCTGGTCTGCTCGCTCGCCACCCGCTGGATGGCGAGAGTCACGATCCGCCTCGCCCGGTGCTCGCCGTCGCGCCGGGCCTCGTTCTCGGCTTCCCTGACGATGAGCGCGGCTTCCCGTTTGGCCTGGTTCTCGATGGTGGCCACGAGCTCGGCTTTGGCTTGCTCGGCGGTGAGCCCGGCGGCACGCTCCAGCACCTCGCGGCGCTCCTCGGCCAGCCTGGCCAGCTCGCCCCGTTCCCGTTCAAGTTCCTGCCGGGCCTGATCCACGGCCGCCGAGCGCTGCTCCAGTGCGCGCAGGTCCCCGTCCAGCCGGTCCTCCCGCTCGGCCAGCCGCGTCTCCCGGCGTTCCAGGTCCGCCCGCAGCTGGCCGGCCTCCTCCTTGGCTGCCCGGATATCGGCTTCCGCCTCCTGGCGCGCCCGGGTGATCTTCCCGGCTGACTCCTCGGCCTGCCGCACGATGGCGGTGGCGTCAGCTTCGGCGGCCGCCCGGATCTGGTCGGCCGAGCGGCCCGCCTCTTCGAGCCGCCGCTGAGCCTCGTCAGCCGCCCGGCTTACCTCGGTGAGCTGCCGCTGCGCCTGCGCCGCGAGTTCGGGGATGTGGTCCGCCGCAGGCTCACCGCGCGCTTGCGCCGCCGGGGTGATCTCGGCCCTCCGCTGGGGCGACCGGCGCACGATGACGACCAGCACGCCGATGGCGACCACGAGGGCGAAGAACCCGATCACCGCGACCACGAGGGCGATGGCGCTGCTCATAGCGCACCCCAATCCTGCTCGCTCGCCCTGGCACGGGCAGGCGGTGCCAGGGGTTGTCCCTGCGGCGAGGGGTCACGCACGCCATCGGCGGCGTCAATCCATGGCGAGGGACGGCCGCCCGGTGGCCGACGGGTGCCTGCCGGGAGCCTCGCCATGCGTACTACTCGGAATCCGGTCGGCCGGGCCAGGGGTGCCGCGTCCCTGGCCAACCGCCCTACCTCCAGCCTGTCTGGTCCCGGGCCGGTCGCCAGTGACCCGGACGTGCCCACGCCCCAGCCGCGGCCACTCCCGGGGCAGGTCAGCCTGGCAAGCAGGCAGCTCTCCGGCGAGCGGCTCTGGCGGAGCCATTCACTAGGCCAGCAGCCGGGCGCGACCGGCTGCCAGTCAATTCGTCAGTCTCTATCCGCCTCCGCGGACCAACACCTCGCTGCCGTGAGGTTAAGCCTAGATAACAATTTGGGCAAGCATGCCTGGTCTGACGCCCATCCAGCCGACCCGGCGGCCACCCATGGCCGACTCGGCGGGCCTCCGGCACCCGGCGCACCCGGCGCACGGAGCCCGCGCGGCTCCGCGCACCGGCCCTACGCGTCAGGCCCGGGCTCGGGATCCCATCCGGGCTCGGGATCGGCCGCGAGCCAGGTGTCGAACTCGGCCCACTCGACCCCGGCGCGCACGCCAACCCGGTCTGCCTGCTCCCGCTCCTGCTCCAGCGCCTCGCGGACCACCTGGTAGGCCAGCCCGGCCGGGTAGCCCTTGCGGGCAAGCATGCCGACCAGGTGACGGACCCTGGCCGGGAGGGGGCGTCCCCGGGTGGCCTCGACCCGTTTGGCGACCAGCCGGCGGGCGGTCGCGGTCTCCTCCTGGGGGCCGAGCGAGGCGACTGCGGCACGCACTTCGTCAACGGCGACGCCCCGCTGGCGCAACTCGGCGGACAGCGCCCGCCTGGCCAGGCCGCGGCCGTGATGCCTGGTCTCGACCCAGGCCTGGGCGAACGCGGCATCGTCGATCAGCCGGACCTCGGTGAACCGGCCGAGGACCGTCTCCGCGACATCGTCCGGCACCCGGCGGCGGCGCAGCGCGCTGGCGAGCTGCGCCCGGGTGCGCGGCCCGGTGGCAAGCAGCCGCAGGCAGATCTCCCGCGCCGCCTCCCCCGGGTCCGCACTCCCGGCTGCCGCATCACCCGCACTCCCAGCTGCGGCGTCACCCGGCCGGCCATCCCCGGCCCGTCTTTTTCCCGGCCGGCTGCCTGCGGACCGGCTGCCTGAAGGCCGGCTGCTCCCAGCCCGGCCCGCTGCCTGGCCGCCCGGGGCCTCGTTACCCGACACCGCCAGGGGCACCGGACAGCCTCGTGGCCGACCGGGCGCCTGATGCACCGTCGGATGCCGCGTCGGGCACCGCGCTCAGGTTCCCGCCTGCTCCGGCGCCACCCGGCCCGCTGGCCCCGTCAGGCCCGCCGCTGGACGGGTCCGCATCCAGGCGCGGCCCCACGCCGAGCTTCTCCTTGATCTTCTTCTCGATCTCGTTGGCAAGGTCGGGGTTGTCACGCAGGAAGGCGCGGGCGTTCTCCTTGCCCTGCCCCAGCTGGTCCCCCTCGTAGGTGTACCAGGCACCGGCCTTGCGGACGATGTTCTGCTCGACCCCGAGGTCGATCAGGCCGCCTTCCTTGCTGATCCCGAATCCGAACAGGATGTCGAACTCCGCAGTCCGGAACGGTGCCGCCAGCTTGTTCTTGACGACCTTGATCCGGGTCCTGCTGCCGACCGGCTCGGTGCCGTCCTTGAGTGTCTCGATCCGGCGCACATCAAGCCGCACCGATGAGTAGAACTTCAGCGCCCGGCCACCGGTGGTGGTTTCGGGGCTGTTGTGGACCATGACGCCGTCGACGAAGTAATTGTGTGATCCCTCCACCTCGATGTCGAAGCGGTTCATGGACCGCGTCGGGGCCTTGACGTGGATATCGAGGATGGTCGCGGGCATAAGCCCCACCGCGGCATCGGTGAACTCGGGCTGCACAGCGAACCGGCCGCGGAACCGCGGCAGCAGCTTGTACTCCATCGAGGGATGGATGTAGCGGGCCACCAGCCGCTGGAACTTCTCTGTGCTGGCCGTGGTGAACTGCAGGACGCTGATCCGCCGCGCCCCGCGCTCGGTGAGCTTCACGTCAAGGCCAGGCGAGTCCCGCAGGTACTGCACGAGCCGCTGCCGTGACCCCGGGCTCATCGCCTCGACACAGATCTCGATCCGGCCGGTGCCGCCCTTCGTCCGTTCCTGCACACCCTTGGACCGCACGGTGAAGCAGCCGTCGTCCATGTACCAGACGGCGAGCGCCAGCGGCGTGAGCGCCTTGAGGTAATCCCAGCTGAGGTGCTTCTTGCCGTCACCGAAGTAGACGGCATCGTGTAGCTCTGCCAGTTCCGGGAGCGGGTGGATGTCAGCGAACACGGCGCCCTTGGTATTGGTGGACCTGCTGCACGGGATGTTCCCGAGCATCTCCACCTTCCAGTCCAGGTAGGCCGCCTGCTTCGCGCCATGGCCCATCCGGAACCGGGTGCCAGCCCTGCCACGGGTGTTCGGGGAAAGGTTCCCGTCGCCCATCAGCGAGCCCAGGATGAGCTGCAGCTGCCGGGGGCTCAGCCGTCTCGGCTCGGCGGCCACCACCCGGTCGCCTGGGATCAGTTCCCCGGCCGGCCGCCAGCCCCCGGGGGTACGGATCAGGTGGTTCTCGGTCGCCGCGAACTGGGACTTGCCGTTTCCTCCCGACTTGGCCACCGTGAACTGGAGGAACCGCTCGGTACGCCCGTTGTTGAACCAGTTCACGATCCGCCGCGGGACGACCCGGTCCTGCTCGGGATCGTACGAGAGCACCTCGACGTCCAGCCGCTGATTGACGATCTTGCCGATCTTCTCCTGAGTGCCGTCCGCCAGGGTCACCCTGGTCCCGTAGGACATGCACCCGAACATCACGCCGATCTTCTCCCGCAACTGGTTGATGAAGATCGCGGTGGTCTTCGTCTGGCTGATCGCACCGGTGAGCTTGCGCAGTGCCTGCGACATGAGCCTGGCCTGCAGGCCGACGTGGCTGTCCCCCATCTCGCCATCGATCTCGGCCCGGGGCACGAGCGCGGCGACCGAGTCAATGACGACGATGTCGATCGCGCCGGAGCGGATCAGCATGTCGGTGATTTCCAGCGCCTGCTCACCGGTGTCGGGCTGGGAGACGAGCAGCCCGTCAGTGTCCACCCCGAGCTTCTGGGCGTAATCGGGGTCAAGCGCGTGCTCGGCATCGATGAACGCCGCGATCCCGCCCGCCTTCTGCGCGTTAGCGACCGCATGCAGGGCCACGGTGGTGTTGTGCGTTGGCACGCAGTCACGTCCTGCCAGATACGTCCGGCTGGGATGGTCCACCTGGATGCAGCGCACGGGCACCGATGGGACCGGCTCGACCGCCGTGATGTAGCGAAGACGGGCACGACCTGCATCAGCAAGCTGACGATGACCCTGCTTGCGGCGGAGTCTGAAGAATTCCCCGGATTCGCTGTCAGGGGTGAAGCCAACTGTCCAGCACTGCTGATGTTTGGGGCCGTACCTGCCAGCTTCCCGGACGCTAAGCCGGGTCGTTAGACCCAGCGAGTGAACCAGCTCCAGCAGACCGTCGATGATGGCTTTGTTCGTATTCACGAACCGGATCAGGCCGCTGCCGCGCCGGATCGATCCGTCGGTGTCAAGAAGTCCGGCAAGCAGGGCACGGCGCTGTTCCTCGCTTCCGCGAAGGTACTGCATGGGGATGTGCTTGTTGTGCAGTACACCGAGCGGGCGGAGTTCGTCCTTCAACCCCTTGACGTAGTACACGTACCGCTTCCGCTCAGCCGTTGTCGGCAACGCCGCTGCATGGAACGCCTCGAGCAACTCCGGATCAGCCGTGGTGAACGTTTCTCCGTCGCTACTGCCGTCACCCAGCCATAGCCCGAGCACATACGGATCAAGGGAAAGTTCTGCGTCGGGCAGCACAAAGGGCTCCGTCGTGGGGATCGCGTGGTTGACCTGGCGCCCAACTCGAAGGGTCGCGGCTATCTGCGCGGTCGTCCGGAGCCCACAGCGATTCGACGAGCGCCCGCGGCGCTCCACATCGGTCTCCGTCACCCACAGATGGTCGGCGTCAGCGACGATCTCGGCGCCGTCGGAGAACCTCACCCGGAAGCACTCGTGACCTGCCATGACAGGCGTGGCGAACGTCACCCGGGTGATCGAGCCATCACTGGTGAAGATTTCCTCGCCCGGCGACAGCTCGCCCATGGTGGTCCAGCCCTTGGATGTCGGGATGGGCGTGTCCAGAGCGAGTGCCTTTCCTGATCCTTCTGGTCCGTAGATCTCGACCACCCGGCCGCGCGGGAGACCGCCGATGCCGAGCGCGACGTCCAGCGCGATCGCCCCGGTCGGGATCACCTCGATCGGCGCCCGCGCCTCGTCGCCGAGCCGCATGATCGAGCCCCGGCCGAACTGCCGCTCGATCTGGGCGAGCGCGGTCTCCAGGGACTTCTCCCTGTCGCCGACCTTGCCGCCCGCCCTGTCGCTGCCTGCCATGGGTACTCCCGTCGGGATCAAGGGCTTCTTGTCGGTCCGACGCTACGCAGCGCCACCGACAAAACTCCGTGCACTGGTCCGCCGCTGTGACTGCCCGGCCTTGCCGCGACCCGGGTCACCACGTAGGTGCCTACTCTAGGCGAACAACTGTTCGATCATGAGCAGGACACGCCACCCTGGCAAGGAAAATTTCGGCGGCGGCGTGGCCGTGCCCGGCGCGGCGGGCGGGGGCACCCGGCGCGCCTGCCGGATGCCGGCTCAGCGCAGCCGTTCGGGCACGTCGAACGCCTCGCAGACCGCCCGCCAGATGGTCTTCGCGTCGACACCGTCGGCCAGTGCCTGGTCCACCGTGCGGCCGCCGAGCCCGGCCAGCACGTAGTCCTTGGCCACGCTTTCCGCGTAGGAGTCGCCGAACTGTGCCCGCATCCGTTCCCAGAACACCGTCAGCCGCACGGCGCCCAGGGTACCGGCCGGCGAGGCGGACAGCGGCCGGGAGGGAATCGTGATCTCCCGTCAAGAATGCCGTCAGGTTCGTGGGGAAAAGTTCCTGAGGGGACATACAAAGACGGCGCGGGAGCATGGGATGACTCTCCGGGAAGACTCCGGGAACAGGCCACTGACGGTCACCGGACAGCTGGCGGCCGGCGAGACTGACCCGCTGGCCGGGCCCGATCCCCCAGCCGGCCAGCCCGGCCTGGCAGACCAGCTCACCCTGACGGACCAGCCCGGCCCGGCGGAGCAGCCCGGCCCGGCGGACCAGCCCGGCCCGGCCAGCCAGCCCGCCCCGGTGACCACGGCGGCCGACCCGACCGGCCCGCCGCGTTCCCGCACCGGTCTCCTGCTGCTCGGCGGCGCAGCGGCCATCTGCCTCGCCGCACTGGCCGGCCTGGCCGTCATCGTGCTGCCCGGTACGTCCAAAGGCCACGCCCGGCCGGCCCCGCTGCCACCGGTATTCCGCCTCCGGACCGGCGACTGCGTCAATTCCCCGCCGAACGCCATCACCGCACCGCAGGTCCTGCCGTGCGGCCAGCCACACAACGGGGAGATCTACGCCACGTTCAGCGTGGCCGGGCACCGCTGGCCCGGGACGGCGGCCATCGGCGCCCAAGCCCGCCAGGGCTGCGCGGCCCGGCTGGGCGGCTACCTGAACCCGCAGCTGGCTACCGCTGTCCTGGCCGAGTCCTACATCTACCCGGACCAGGGCGCCTGGGACGCCGGTGAGCGGACGGTGATCTGCGAGATCCGCAGCACGGCAGGGAAACTGACGGGTTCGGTCCGCGGCCTGCACTGACCGCCCGGCAGCCCGCCGGGAAGCTGCCGCCCGGCTGCGGCACCGCCAGCGCTGATCATAGGGAGATATCCTGCTCGTCAGGGGCAAGCTGCCCGTGCCGTGGGGCAAGAGCCACGCTGCCGCGGCAGGGGTCAGCAAGCGCCGCCGGGTGAAGAGCCAGTGCTGCCGGGGGGAGCGCAGAGATCTCGGTACCGGTCCCGCGGTGGGACACCGCGCCTGATGGGCTCGCTTACATGCGGGAGCTGCTCGCGAGCCTGCCCGCCGCGATCGCCTACCTGGCCGGGCCCGACCTGGTCATCGATTTCGCCAACGATGCCTACCGCCGCCTCGTCGGCGACCGGGACGTGATCGGCAAGCCATTGCGGGAAGCCCTGCCGGAACTGGCCGGGCAGGGACGGCTCGAGCTGCTGGGCAGGATCCTGCGAACCGGCGAGAGCGTCCGCGGCATCCAGACCCCGGTCTGGATCCACCGGCCGGGCGAGGAGCGCGTGCAGCTGTTCCTGGACTTCTTCTACCAGCCGGTCCGCGGCGAGGACGGCGCCGTCGCCGGAATCCTCGTGTACGCGGCAGACGTGACCCCGCAGGTCCGCGACCGGCAGAACCTGACGGCGCTGGCCAGCAGGCTGGCCAGGACCGAGGAGCGCTTCCGGGCGCTGTTCGAGACCATGCCGCAAGGCGTCGTCCAGTACTCCGCCGACGGGCAGGTCCTCGGCGCGAACCCGGCCTCGCAGCGAATCCTCGGCCTGTCCGAATCCGAGATGACCACCTGGCCGCTGGCCAACATCGCGGAGGCGGTACACGAGGACGGCACCCAGTACCAGCCGGAAGAACTGCCGGTGAGCAGGGCACTGCGGACCGGCAAGGTCGTCACCGGGCAGGTGCTGGGGATCCGGCACGGCCGGACCGGTGAGTTCCGCTGGACGGAGGCGACCGCGGTTCCCGACATGCTGGACGAACAGGGCCGGCCGCAGCGGGCTTATGTCATGTTCGCCGACGTGACCGAGCAGCGCCGGGTGGCGGCGGCGCTGCGGGAGAGCACCAGTCTGCTTGGCAGGCTCCGGGAGGCGAATGTGCTCGGCGTGCTGGTCGCCGGCGAGGAGCGGATCTACGAGGCCAACGACGCGTTCCTCGACATCATCGGCTACAGCCGGGCTGACCTGGAGGCCGGGCGGATCTCCATTCCCGTGATCACCGCGCCGGAGTGGATGAGCCGTGACCTGGACGCCCTGCGCCAGCTGCGCACGGCCGGCGCCTTCCAGCCGTTCGAGAAGGAGTACGCCCACCGGGACGGGCACCAGGTGCCGGTCGTGGTCGGCGGTGCCGTGATCAGCCAGGACCCGCTGCGCTGGGTCACCTTCGTGGTCGACCTGACCGCCCGGCAGCGCGCCGAAGACGAGCGCGCCGAACTCCTGGTCCGCGAGCGCACCGCCAAGACCGAGGCGGACAGTGCCGGGGAACGGCTCACGTTCCTGCTGCGCGCCGGGGCGATGCTGGCCGCCACCCGGGACCGGCACGAGCTGCTTGAGCACGCCGCCCAGCTGGTGGTGCCGGTCCTGGCCGACCACTGCGTGGTGTTCCTCCCGGCGGCGGACAGCACCCTGCACGCCACCTCGTTCGCCCACCGCGACCCCGCGCGTGCCCCGGTGCTGGCCGAGTTCCGCCGGCACAAGATCCCCGCGGCGGGCCCGATGTCGATCCAGATGGCCTACACCACCGGGACCAGCCAGCTCCTGCGCCATGCCGATGCCCAGCTGCCACGGTGGCAGGATCTCGCTCCGGGCCTGACCCAGATGCTGGCCCGGCTGCGGGCCGACAGCGTCCTGGCCGTCCCGCTGCTGGTGGACCAGCGCCCGATCGGGGTCCTCGCCCTCGCCCGCGACGCCCACTGGGGCGGCTTCGCCGCCACCGACATCGAGGTGGTCGAGGAGTTCGCCCGCCGGCTGGCGGAAGGGATCGCCACCGCGGACACGTTCGTCCGCGAGCACACCATCGCGGAAACCCTGCAGCGTTCCGTCCTGCCCGGCACCCTGCCCACGATCCCGGGACTGGATCTGGCGGTGTCCTACCTGCCCGCCAGCGAAGGCGCCGACGTCGGCGGGGACTGGTATGACGCCTTCCCACTGGACGACGACCGGGTCGGGCTGGTGATCGGCGACGTGACCGGCCACAACATCACCTCGGCTTCGATGATGGGGCAGGTCCGCAGCCTGCTGCGGGCCTACGCCATCGATCACCGCGACCCCGGCGAGGTGCTCGGCCGGACCAACGCCGCACTGGCCCGGCTGCTGCCCGAGGCGCTGGCGACCGCCGTCTACGCCGTGCTCGACCTGGCGACCGGCGAGCTCAGCTACGCCAACGCCGGGCACCCGCCGCCACTGGTGACAGCCGACGACGGCCGGGTCGACTACCTCGACGGCACGACCGGCACCATGCTCGGCGCCTGCTCCGAAGCGACGTTCAGCACCGGTCACTGGTTGCTCAAGGGCGGCGCTGTGCTTCTCTACTACACCGACGGGCTGATCGAGAACCAGCGGCGCGACATCACCGAGGGCCTGGCCGTGCTCGCCGCCGCCATGCAGCGATGCACGGCGGCGTCAGCCGAGCAGACGTGCGCCACGGTCCAGTCCAGTCTGCTCGGCACAGGCGTGCGCGATGACGACGTGTGCCTGCTCGCCGTCCGGCTCCCTGGCTGACCGCTGGCCGCTGACCGTTGACAAGCTTCTGAGCAGCCACGACGCCGATTAGTGGAGATATTGTGACAAGGAGGGCCAGCCACGACCGGGCTGGCGGGGGGTGGAGAGATCTTGGTTCCTGTCGCTCGCGGGGGCAGCGCACCCGACAGGTTCACGCTCCTGCGGGAACTGCTCGCAAACCTGCCTGCCGCAGTGGCCTACCTGGCCGGGCCTGACCTGGTCATCGAATTCGCGAACGACGTCTACCGCCGGCTCGTGGGTGATCGTGACGTGGTTGGCCTGCCCCTCCGGCAGGCGCTGCCGGAACTGGCCCCCCAGGGGCGGTTCGAGATGCTCGAACAGATCTTGGAGACCGGCCAGGCGGCCGGAGGCAACGAGACCGAGGTCTGGGTCCGGCGCCGCGGCGAGCAGCCTGAGCAGATGTTCGTGGACTTCGTCTACCAGCCTGTGCGCGGGGCGGACGGGACGGTCGCCGGGGTGCTGCTGTACGCCACCGACGTGACCGCGCACGTCCGGGACCGGCGCCGGCTGGAGACGCTGGCCTGGCAGCTCACCGCGTCGCAAGAGCGATACCGGACACTGTTCGAGACCATGCCGCTTGGCGTCGTCCACTACGACGTCAACGGGGACATCATCGGGGCGAATCCGGCTGCCGGCGAGATCCTCGGGTTGGACCTGACCGCGGTGACATCCTGGCCCGTTGTCGCGCGCGGGCAGGCAGTCCGCGAGGACGGCTCGCCGTTCCGGCCGGAGGACCTGCCGGTGCCGGTGGCCCTGCGTACCGGCGAGGTGGTCGCGGACGTACTGGCCGGTGTCCGGCACGGACGGACCGGCGAACTGCGCTGGCTCCAGGTCACTGCGATCCCCGACGCACGGGACGACCAGGGCCGGCCCAGCCGGGCGTACGCGATCTTCACGGATCTGACCGGGCAACGGCGCACGGAGGCGGCCCTCCGCGAGAGCACCGCGCTGCTGGGCCGGCTGCGGGAAGCCAACGTGCTCGGCGTGGTGGTCTCCACCGAGCAGCGCGCCTACGAGGCCAACGACGCCTTCCTGGACATGATCGGCTACAGCCGGGACGACCTGGCGGCCGGGCGCGTCTCCTACCAGTCGGTCACCGCCCCGGGGTGGGCCAGCCGGGACCGGGACGCGCTGGAGGAGCTGCGCCGCGCCGGCGCCTTCCAGCCCTACGAGAAGGAGTACACGCACCGGGACGGGCACCGGGTACCAGTCGTGGTCGGCGCCGCGGTGATCGACCGCGCCCCACTGCGCTGGGTCACCTTCGTCGTTGACCTCACCGCCCGGCAGCGCGCCGAGGACGAACGCGCCGAGCTGCTGGTCTCCGAACGTGCCGCCCGCGCCGAGGCCGGGAACGCCCGGGATCGGCTCGCTTTCCTGATGCGCGCCGGGGCGCTGGTCGCGGCCACCCGGGACCGCGACGAGATGCTGGCGCAGGTGGCCCAGCTGGTGGTCCCCAGCCTGGCCGACTACTGCGTCGTGTTCCTGCCGACCGGTGATGAGGCACTGCGGGCCGCCGCGCTCGCCCACCGCGACCCGGCACGCGAGGCGACCCTCGCCCGCCTGCGTGAGCTCCGCCTCGCGACGACCGGGCCGCTGCTCCCCCAGGCCGCCTACACCACCGGCGTCACCCAGCTGGCGGACGACGTTCCCGCCAAGCTGGCCGCCTGGTCCAGCGCCGAGCCAGCGGTGGGCACGTTCATCGCCAGCATGCGGCCGCACAGCGCGCTGGCCACCCCGCTGATGACCGGCACGCAGCCGGCCGGCGTCCTCCTCCTCGGCCGCAGCGAGGACCGGCCCCGTTTCGCGGACACCGACATCGACATCGTCGAGGAGCTGGCCCGGCGGCTGGGCGCCGGGCTGGCGAACGCCGATACCTTCGCCCGCGAGCACGCCATCGCCGAAACCCTGCAACGCGCCATCCTGCCCGACGTCCTGCCGCAGTTCCCCGGGCTGGACATCGCGGTGCACTACCTGCCCGCGACCGAAGGTGCCGACGTCGGCGGCGACTGGTACGACGCCTTCCCGCTCGCGGGCGGCCGGGCAGGGCTGGTGACCGGCGACGTGACCGGGCACAACCTGGCCTCGGCGTCGATCATGGGCCAGATCCGCAGCGTCCTTCGCGCCTACGCCATCGATGATCCCGATCCCGGCCAGGTCCTGCGGCGCACCAACACCGCGCTGGCCAAGCTGCTGCCAGAAGCCCTGGCCACGGCCGTCTACGCCGTCATCGACCTGAACACCGGCGACCTCAGCTACGCCAACGCCGGGCACCCGCCCCTGCTCCTGCGCGACCCGGCCGGCCAGGCCGGCTACCTCGACGACGCGGCAGGCATCATGCTGGGCGCCTGCACGAGCACACATTTCACCGTCGGCCACCACCGGCTGGTGCCCGGTGCGGCCCTCCTGGGCTACACCGACGGTCTCATCGAGAGCCGGGGCAGGGATATCACCGAAAGCCTCAACGCACTCGCCGACGCCATGGGGCGGACCTGCCGCCTCACGGCGGAGCAGATCTGCGCCACGGTCGAGAGCACCCTCCTCGGCAGCGCCGCGCGCGCCGATGACGTCTGCCTGCTGGCCGCTCGCATCCCGGGCTGACCGTCCAGACTGTCGGCGTCAGCAGGCAGGATGGATATGTGCCCGACCGCCGCGGCGAACCAGCCAGCCCGCTCAGTGGCTTCAGCGCGCTCACCCGGGACTGGTTCACCGGGGCGTTCAGCGCGCCCACACAGGCCCAGGCGCAGGCCTGGGCGGCGATCTCCGCGGGCGACAACACACTGGTCGTCGCCCCGACCGGATCGGGCAAGACGCTGGCGGCGTTCCTGTGGGCACTGGACCGGCTAGCCAGCGACCCGGTCCCGGCCGACCCGAAGCAGCGCTGCCGGGTGCTCTACATCTCCCCGCTCAAGGCGCTCGCGGTGGACATCGAGCGGAACCTGCGCGCTCCGCTGACCGGCATCCGGCAGGTCGCACAGCGGCGCGGGCTGCCCGAACCCGACATCGGCGTGGCGGTCCGCACCGGCGACACCGGGGCCGACGAGCGCAAGCGGCTGGCCAGCAAGCCACCGGACATTCTCATCACCACCCCGGAGTCGCTGTTCCTCATCCTGACCTCGCGGGCCCGCGAGGCTCTGCGCGCGGTCGACACCGTCATCGTGGACGAGGTCCATGCGCTGGCCGGCAACAAGCGGGGCGCTCACCTCGCGCTCTCCCTGGAACGCCTCGACGCACTCCGGGCCACTGCACCGGACCCCGCGGGCAGCGCCTCGACCCAGGCCAGCACTGCGGGGGGCTCCGGGCCATCGGGGGCGTGGGGGTGCCCCCCGGATAGCACCGTGTCCCCCCGGGCCAGCACCGTGCCATGCCAGCGGATCGGGCTGTCGGCGACCGTCCGGCCCGCGCAGGAGGTCGCCGCGTTCCTGGGCGGGGCCAGGCCGGTCACGATCGCCGCGCCGCCGAGCAGCAAGCAGATCGAGATCACGATCGTGGTGCCGGTCGAGGACATGTCCGACCTGGACGCCCCGCCAGCGACCAACCCCGACGCCGCGCCCGAGCCTGGCCCGCCGGCCCAGCGCTCGATCTGGCCGCATGTCGAGGAGCGGGTGCTGGACCTGATCGAGCAGCACCGCTCCACCATCGTCTTCGCCAACTCCAGACGTCTGGCCGAACGGCTCTGTGGCCGGCTCAACGAGCTCGCCGCCGGGCGGGCAGGCGGTGACGAGCCCGGGCTGGCCCCGGTGCTGGCACCCGCCCCGCCGGCCCAGATCCTGGCGTCGGGCACCTCGGCGGGCGCGCCCGCCGAGGTCGCCCGGGCCCACCACGGCTCGGTCTCCCGGCAGGAGCGGATGCAGATCGAGGAGGCCCTGAAGGCTGGCCGGCTGCCCGCCGTGGTCGCCACCTCCAGCCTGGAGCTCGGCATCGACATGGGCGCGGTGGACCTGGTCATCCAGGTCGAGTCGCCGCCATCGGTGGCCAGCGGCCTGCAGCGCACCGGGCGGGCCGGCCACCACGTCGGCGACGTGTCCCGCGGCGTGTTCTTCCCCAAGTACCAGGGCGACCTGGTGCAGTCGGCCGTGGTTGCGCAGCGGATGCGCGACGGGCAGATCGAGGAAATGCGCATCCCGCGCAACCCGCTCGATGTGCTCGCCCAGCAGATCATCGCCATGGTCGCCATGGACGACTGGGAGGTCGGCGCGCTGGAGCAGGTCGTCCGGCGGGCGGCACCGTTCAGCGGCCTGACCCGGCCGGTGCTGGAGGCCGTGCTCGACATGCTGGCCGGCCGCTACCCCAGCGAGGAGTTCGCCGAGCTGCGGCCCCGGCTGGTCTGGGACCGGACGACGGACACCCTGCACGGCCGCCCCGGCGCGCAGCGGCTGGCCGTCACCAGTGGCGGCACCATCCCCGACCGGGGCCTGTTCGGCGTGTTCCTGGCTGGCCCGCAGCGGCAGGGACGCAACTCGCACCGGGTCGGTGAGCTGGACGAGGAGATGGTCTACGAGTCCCGGGTCGGTGACGTGTTCGTGCTCGGCGCCACCTCCTGGCGGATCGAGGACATCACCGCCGACCAGGTGCTCGTCTCCCCCGCCCCCGGCCAGCCCGGCAGGCTGCCGTTCTGGCATGGCGACGCACCCGGCCGGCCCGCCGAGCTGGGCCGGGCGCTTGGGGAGTTCTGCCGCGAGCTCGGTGCGGCCGGCGAGGAGGCCGCCACCACGCGGCTGCGTTCGGCTGGACTTGATGAACTGGCGGCAGCGAACCTCATCCGTTACCTCGCGGCGCAACGGGAAGCCACGGGCTACCTGCCCGACGACCGGACACTGGTGATGGAGCGGTTCCGGGACGAGCTCGGGGACTGGCGGCTGGTCCTGCACAGTCCCCATGGGGCGCGGGTGCACGCGCCGTGGGCGCTGGCCATCGCCGCCCGGCTGCGCGAGCGCTACCAGGACATGGACGTGCAGGCGCTGCACACCGACGACGGGATCGTGCTGCGCGTGCCCGACACCGACGACCCGCCGCCGGCCAGCATCGCCGAGTTCGACGCCGACGAGGTGGAGCCGCTGGTCACCGCCGAGCTGGGCGGGTCAGCGCTGTTCGCGTCCCGGTTCCGCGAATGCGCCGCACGGGCCTTGCTGCTGCCCCGCCGCCAGCCGGGCCGGCGCTCCCCGCTCTGGCAGCAGCGGCAGCGCTCCGCGCAGCTGCTCGCGGTGGCGGCCAGGTACGGCACGTTCCCGATCGTGCTGGAAACCGTCCGGGAATGCGTGCAGGACGTGTTCGACGTACCCGCGCTGGCCGGCCTCATGCGCGACCTGGCCGCGCGGAAGATCCGGCTGGTGGAGGTGGAGACGCCCACGGCGTCCCCGTTCGGCCGGTCACTGCTGTTCCGGTATGTGGGCGCGTTCATGTACGAGGGCGACTCGCCCCTCGCCGAGCGGCGCGCCCAGGCGCTCGCGCTCGACTCCTCCCTGCTAGCCGAGCTACTCGGCCAGGCTGACCTGCGGGAGCTGCTGGACCCCGCGGTGGTCGAGCAGACCGAGGCCGAGCTCCAGCGGCTGGCCCCCGGCCGGCTGTGCCGCGGCCTGGAGGGGGTCGCGGACCTGCTGCGCACCATCGGGCCGCTGCCGGCGGCCGAGGTCGCCGCCCGCTGCACCGAACCGGGCGCGACCGCCGGCTGGCTGGCCGAGCTGGGCGCCCAGCGGCGGGCCATCGAGGTGCGGATCGGCGGCGAGGCACGGTGGGCGGCGATCGAGGACGCTGGCCGGCTGCGCGACGCTCTCGGCGTGCCGCTGCCAGTGGGGGTGCCGGTGGCTTTCACCGAGCCGGTGGCCGACCCGCTCGGCGACCTGGTCGCCCGGTACGCACGCTGCCACGGGCCGTTCACGGCGCCCGCCGCGGCGGCCCGGTACGGGCTGGGGCCGGCGGTGGTGACCGGCGCGCTGCGGCGGCTGGCGGCCAGTGGCCGGGTCAGCGAGGGCGAGTTCCTGCCCGGTGGCCGTGGCACCGAATGGTGTGACGCCGAGGTGCTGCGCCTGCTGCGGCGGCGCTGCCTGGCACTGCTCCGCAAGGAGGCCGAACCGGCCCCGCCGGAGGCACTGGCCGCGTTCCTGCCCGCCTGGCAGAACGCTGGCCAGCGTGCTGCGCCCAGGACCGGGGCACGCGGCTCCCCCGGCTGGCGGCCGGCCGGGCCGGACGCGGTGTATGACGCGCTGGAGCAGCTGGCCGGGGCGCCCGTGCCCGCTTCCGCGCTGGAGACGCTGGTGCTGCCCGGCCGGGTCTCCGGCTACCAGCCAGCCGTGCTGGACGAGCTGACCGCGGCCGGTGAGATCGTCTGGGCGGGCGCGGGCGGCCTGCCCGGCGGCGACGGCTGGGTGGTGCTGGCGCCGGCGCACACCGCCCCGCTGCTGCTGCCCGCCCCGGCGGAGATCACCATGACCCCGCTGCACGAGGCGGTCCTGGCGGTGCTCGACGGCGGCGGCGGGCTGTTCTTCCGGATGCTGGCCGACCGGGCCGGGCGGCTGCTGCCGGAGGCCGACTGGCGCAGCGCGTCCGATGTGGCCGTGGCGGCAGCGATCTGGGACCTGGTGTGGGCGGGGCGGCTGACCAACGACACGCTGACGCCGCTGCGCACCGTCCTGGGCAGCGGCCGGCCGGTGGCGGCCGCCGGGGCGGGCGGAAACGGGCACGGCTCTGGCGGCTCTGGCGGCGGCAGCGGGCCCAGCGGGGTGCCGTTCATTGCGCTGCCCTATGGCGGCAGATCCGGCCGGAGCCGGTACGGGACGCGGCGGCCGGGCCACGGGCGGGCGGTCATGCCCAGCCGCACCGGCCCGCCGACGGTGACCGGCCGGTGGTCGCTGCTGCCCGAGCCCGACGCGGACCGGACCAGGCGGCTGCACGCGCTGGCCCGGACCCTGCTCGACCGGCACGGCATCGTCACCCGGGGCGCGGCCGTGGCCGAACGGGTCACCGGCGGGTTCGGCGCGCTCTACCCGGTGCTGCGGGCGATGGAGGAGGCCGGGCAGTGCCGCCGGGGCTATTTCGTTGAAGGACTCGGTGGTGCACAGTTCGCGCTGCCCGGTGCGGTCGACCGGATGCGCGCGATGGCGGCCGAGGTGGCCAGCCCGGACCTGCCGCCGGGCGTGGCAGAGACCGGCCCCGGCGCGGTGCGCGGGCCGGCGATCACCGTCCTGGCGGCCGCCGACCCGGCCAACCCGTTCGGCGCGGCGCTGCCGTGGCCGGCCCGGCGCGGCGAGGTCGCCGGCGGGCACCGGCCGGGACGCAAGGCCGGGGCGCTGGTCGTGCTGTCCGGCGGGCACCTGGTGCTGTACGTGGAGCGCGGCGGCAAGACGCTGCTGTCGTGGACCAGTGACCCCGCCGTGCTGGCCCCTGTCGCCGCCGCACTGGCGGACGCCGTCCGGGGCGGGGCGCTCGGCCGCCTCACCGTCGAGCGGGCCGACGGCTCCGGGGTGTACGAGTCGCCGCTGGCCAAGGCACTCGCCGATGCCGGCTTCCGGGCCACCCCCCGCGGCCTGCGCCTGCGCGGCTGAGCCCGGGTTTCGTTTCCCGTTCGGTTCTGTGCCCCTTGAGGGGCAGGAAACCGAACGGGAAATGCGATCACGGCTCCCAGCGCACATGCAGCGAGGGCGGCTTGCGGAAGACCAGGCCGTGCGGGGCGCTTGGGCGCTCCGGGTCGAGCCGCAGGCCCGGCAGGCCGAGCACGGCACGCACTGCCGCCTGGGCCTCCAGCCGCGCCAGGTGCGCGCCCAGGCAGAAGTGCGGACCGTACGCGAAGGCCAGATGCAGCCTCGCATTCGGGCGCCGGACATCGAAGGCGTCCGGGTCGGTGAAGACCTCCGGGTCGCGCCCGGCCCCGGCCAGCGACACGCTGACCAGGTCACCCCGCCGGATCATGGCCCCGCCCAGCTGGACGTCGCGGGTGGCGTACCGGTCCACCACGGCCGCAGCGGGCTCGAGCCGCAGTGACTCCTCGACCGCAGCCGGCACCAGCCCCGGGTCGGCGAGGACCAGCGACAGCTGGGCCGGGTAGCTCAGCAGGTGGTAGATCGCGTTGCCGATCATGCCCTCGGTGGTCTCGATCCCGCCGAACATGATCACCGCTGCGTTCGACACGACCTCGCTGGTGGACAGGCCCGGGCCGGCGGCGGCTCCGCTGCCTGCCGCACTGCCTGCCGCGTCCGCAAGCAGCGACCGGGGACCACCGGCCGTCCCGATCACCGCCCGCAGCCGCGCGTCGAGCAACGCGAACGCGTCCGCCCCCGCCCTCGCGACCGCCCCCTCCACGGCCGGGCCGGTCCCGTCTGGGCCGGGGGTCCCGGCCAGGGCGGACACGGCAGCCACGATCGCGCCGTACCACTCCAGGACGGTGCCAGGGTCCGCCTGGCCAAGACCCAGCGTCTGGGCGACCACGCCCACCGCCAGCGGGCCCGCCAGGCCCGTCCGCAGATCAGCGGCTCCCAGCGGGCGCAACGCCGCCACCAGAGCGTCCGCCTCCGCCACCACCGCACTGGCCAGCTGCGAACGGACCGCGCCATGGCTGAATCCGGCAGTGAACGGCGCCCGGTGACGGCCGTGTTCGGTCCCGTCCAGGGAGAGCATGCTCGGCCCCACCACTTGTGCCGTGGAGAACCGCGGGTCGTCGACGGTGAACGCCGCGCTGTCGCGCAGCACCAGCAGCGCCAGATCCCGCCTGGTCACCAGCCATCCGTTGAGTGCCGGCAGCCAGGAGACGGGCTCGTCCCGGCGCAGCCGGGCCAGCACCGGGTGCGGCTCGGCTTCGAGATCGGCGAGGGTGACGGCGGCACCGAGCGGGAAAGAGCTACGGCCGGCCGCGGCGTCGGCGGGCCGCTGCTCCGGCAGGCCGGACACGTTGCCGACAGTAGCGCATGCCCGCCCACGCGGCGGAGCAGGGCCAGCCGGGGCAGGGCCAGCCGGGGCAGGGCCACCAGCACGCCCCGCCCACGCCGGACCACGGCCGTCAGTACCCCTGCACCGGGCTGTGGCAACGGGGTGCGAGAGCCCGCCACACCGGGCCCGACGGCTATGGGCAGCGCGTTACCGGCCCAGACCCGGCATAATGCAAAGCATGCGACTGTCTGCCCGGGCTGATTATGCGCTGCGCGCGGCGATTGAGCTCGCCGCGACCGGGAGCAATCACGTCACGGCCGACCAGCTGGCACGTGCCCAGCACATTCCCGGCAAGTTCCTGGAGGCAATCCTCACCCAGCTGCGCCGGGCCGGCCTGGTACGCAGCCAGCGGGGGCCGGATGGAGGCTTCTGGCTGGCCAGGCCAGCGGCGGACATCTCACTGGCCGACATCATCCGCGCTATTGACGGCCCGCTGGTCGGCGTACGGGGTGAACGGCCCGAGAAGGTCGGCTACACCGGTGCGGCCGAACCACTCCAGACCGTCTGGATCGCTTTGCGCGCCAACGAGCGGGCGGTTCTGGAAGAAGTCACGCTGGATGACATCGTGACGCGTCATCTGCCGTTGCGGATCCGTGAGCTGGCTGAAGATCCAAGGGCGTGGGCTAGCGGCCCGGCATAAGCCGGGCGCCGGCGGTTAGAGCGGGATCAGCGGACAGACCGGAATCAGCGGCGGACAGGCTGGGATCAGCGGTCAGACCGGGACCATGTCGGTGATGTCGCGGATCCGGCGGGCCGTCTCGTCGTCGAAAACAGCGATCTGACCGGGCCGCAGCCGCACCGTCCTCAGGACTGGAGCGGCACCGGCGAAGGCTTGCGACCCCGCTGGCGCGTCCAGGATGACCGCAGCGGGAGCATCCAGTGAGGGCTCTCTGGCCCCGGCGAGGACCGGCTCGCTCTGCAGTTCGGCGAGGGCGAAGTTGTCAGAGACCTCGCGGAACACCTGTGAGAGCGGTGTTCCGAGGGCGGAGCAGATCGCGGCGAGCAGTTCGGACGACGCTTCCTTCTGGCCTCGTTCCACCTCGGAGAGGTAGCCGAGGGACACCCGTGCCGCCGCTGAAACCTCACGGAGGGTGCGACCCTGCCGCAGGCGCAGCCGCCGCAGCACGTCACCGATCAAGTGACGAAGCAGGACCATGGTCGCGCTCCCTTCGCGAGGCCTTACTGATAGCACCACGGTACCTGCCTTCACCGACAGTACGGGAGAGCGCATGCTGCCGTGTTCGCTGATGACGTAACGCTGTAATCAAGGGCTTTCTTCCCCAAGCACGCTCCACACCAGTCGCAGCGCCCGCTCAACCGTGTCCCGCCGGATCCGCTCCCGGTCGCCGGCCAGGGCCAGTGTCTGGGTGAGCGGGCCGCCACCCGCGCAGACGGCGATGTGCACCGTGCCGGGCGGCTTGCCCTCTGCCGGATCGGGTCCGGCCACCCCGGTGGTCGCCACCCCGACCGTGGCGCCCAGCCGGGCACGCACGCCGGTGGCCATGGCCGCGGCCACATCCGGATCGACCGCGCCACGTTCGGCCAGCAAGTCGGCCGGGACGCCCAGCAGTGCCGCCTTCAGGTCGGTGGCATAGGCGATCACGCCGCCCCGGAAGACCGCCGAGGCGCCGGGCACCGTGGTGATCATGGCGGCGACCAGTCCCCCGGTCAGCGACTCCGCAGTGGCCAGGCTCTGCCCTCGCTGGGTGAGCAGCGCGACGATCCGGGCAGCCAGACCCGGTGCATCCAATGTGTCGTTCATCACAGTGCCACCATCACAGTGCCGCTCATGGGGCCGCCCATCACGGTGCCGCCCATCACGGTGCCGCCCATCACGGTGCCGCCCATCACGGTGCCGCCCATCACGGGGCTGCCCATCACGGGGCTGCCCATCACGGGACCGCTCATGGGGTGGCCCCCCGGCGCTCACGGGGCGGCCGCCGGTGCAGGCGCACCGCGCGGATACCGTAGTCCACCCCGGTGACCACGGTGACGGCCACCGCCGCGGCCATCACCACCACCCGCGCCACCCCCAGCGGCCCGGGCAGCACATACAGGGTGATCGCCACCACCTGCAGGAGGGTCTTGAGCTTGCCGCCCCGGCTGGCCGCGATCACCCCCCGCCGGATGACCCAGAACCGCAGCGCCGTCACGGAGATCTCCCTGGCGAGGATCACCGCCGTCACCCACCATGGCAGCTCACCCAGCACCGACAGGGTCACCAGCGCTGAGCCTGTGAGCGCCTTGTCCGCGATCGGGTCCGCGATCTTGCCGAAGTCCGTGATCAGCCCGCGGCTGCGGGCGATCCGGCCGTCCAGGAGATCGGTAAAAGATGCCACGCCGAACGCGACAAACGCCGCGATTCGCCAGCCCGGCCCGCCGGCTACCAGGCAGGCAACGAAAACCGGGACCAGCAGCAGCCGGAGCACGGTGAGCGCGTTGGCGGCGTTGACCAGCCCCGGGGCAGGCAAGGCGGCAGGCCGGGCCGCAGGCTGGGCCGCGCCCGCCGGCGGCTCATTTCCCGGCAGCACCGGCGGCCCGCCCGGTCAGCGGGCCTGGTCCAGCCGCGCCGCGGCTGGCCAGCTGCCGGGGATCACGTCCGCCAGCAGGTCCACACCCTCCGACCCGGTCACCGTGGCGCCGACCACGTCACCGGCGGCTAGCGGCTCCGGCGAGCGCACCGTGGTGACCCCGTCCACCTCGGGTGCCTGATGGGCGGCTCGGCCCTGGTAGAGGCCCTGGCCGAGATCCTCCTCGATGAGAACCCCGACCGTCTCACCGACGCGATCGCCGGCCCGCTGGGCCATGACCTCCTCGGCGAGGTCCGACAGGTCGTCGGCGCGGCGGGCGATCTCGCCCGGGTCGAGATGGCCGGGCAGCGACGCGGCTTCGGTGCCGTCCTCATCGGAGTAACCGAAGATGCCGATCGCGTCCAGCCGGGCCTGGGACAAGAACCGCTCCAGCTCGGCCAGGTCGGCGGTGGTCTCACCGGGGAACCCGACGATGAAGTTGGACCGGATCCCGGCCTCCGGGCAGGCCTGCCGGATCTGGTCGATCAGGGCGCAGAACCGGTCGGTGTCCCCGAACCGGCGCATGGACCGCAGCACGCTGCCGCTGGCGTGCTGGAAGGACAGGTCGAAGTAGGGCGCGACACCGGGGGTGGAGGTCATCACCGTGATCAGGCCCGGCCGCAGCTCCGCGGGCTGGAGATAGCTCACCCGGACCCGGGCGATCCCGGGCACCGCCGCCAGGGCCGGCAGCAGCTCGTCCAGCAGCCGCAGGTTGCCCAGGTCCTTGCCGTAGGAGGTGGAGTTCTCGCTGACCAGCAGCAGCTCCCGGACCCCCTGGCCGACCAGCCAGCCGGCCTCGGCGACCACATCCTGCGGCGGGCGGGAAAGGAACGCGCCGCGGAACGCCGGGATCGCACAGAAGCTGCACCTGCGGTCGCATCCGGAAGCGATCTTCAGCGGCGCGACCGGCCCGCCATCCAGCCGCCTCCGCACGGTACGCGGCCCCGACGCGGGTGCCGTCCCCGGCGGCAGGTCAGCGATGGCACCGGCATCACCAAGGGCACCGGCACCGCCGGGCGCATCGGCACCGGGCCTGTCCTCACCGCTGGCCGCGGCTCCGGCGCCGGGCATGCCGTGACCGGGGATGTGCGGGCGCGGCGCCGCGGGCCGCCCAGCCGGGGCGAGCGGGAGCAGCCGCCGCCGGTCCCGCGGTGTGTGCGTGGGCAGCCGCTTCCCGGCCAGCACCGCGTCCAGCCGGTCGGAGATCTCCCCGTAATCATCAAAACTCAGGATCTGCGCCTCTGGCAGCGCCTCGGCCAGCTGCGATCCGTAACGCTCGGCCAGGCAGCCCACCGCGACCACCCGGGCCGCCCCGGACGCGGCGTCGAGGAGTTCGGCGATGGACTCCTGCTTCGCCGCCTCGATGAAGGCACAGGTGTTGACGAGCACGACGCTCGCGTCCCCGTCCGCCGTCACGGTCCAGCCGGCCGCGTCGAGCCGCCCGGCGAGTTCCTCGGAGTCGACCTCGTTGCGCGCGCAGCCCAGGGTTACCAGGCTGACCGTGCGATCGGCCGTGCGATCGGCCGTGCGACCCCCCGCCGGTGATTTCCGCTGACTCGACGACACATCGGCAGACTACGGTAAGCGCGGACGTGCGCTGGCCAGCCGCCCGGCACTCAGCCGGTCGCCGGGCTCGGCAGCTTGTGGCCGGGCCCGAAGCTCAGCTGCACCGGCTGGCCCGGGGCGCCGGGACGGCCCAGGTTCTTGCCGTTCACCGTCAGCTCGATCCCGCCCGGATTGCCGATCTGCATGGTCACGGTGTGCCGGAAAGTCCAGGTCTTGCTCGTTCCCCCGACCACGTAGGCCTGGGACAGGTACTGGCCGCTGGTGGTGGTGAATTCGACCCAGCAGTCCTCAATGGCCGTCAGCTGGATGACCACGGTATGGCTGGCCGGTGTGGCCGAGACGGTCGGGGAGGAATGGACCACCGGCGCCGCGGAGGGATGATGACTGGCCCGGGCCGCGGCCGCGGCGGAGTGATGCGGTGAGGCCACCGCGGTCACCGCCCGGTACACCCCGTACCCCAGCACCAGGGCGAGGACGATGATCATCGCCACGCTCCAGTTGGGCGACCTGCGTTCCCTGAGCTTGATCGGGGTGGCCGGCTCGAACACGTCGGCGGCCCTGATCGCGTGCGGCGCACCATGCGTCGCGTCGTACTCGTGGATCAGTTCCTCGGAGTCGATGCCCACCACCCGCGCGATGCTGCGGATGTGGCCCCGGGCGTAGAAGTCGCCCCCGCACGCGGAGAAGTCACCGCGCTCGATTCCCCGGATGATCGTCTCCCGGATGCAGGTCCGCTGGCTGACCTGCGTAATGGTGAGACCGGCCTGGCTGCGAGCCTGGGCCAGGGCGTCACCGATGCTCACGCCGCCTCCACTGCGTTGTGGCACTGCTTGCCGCCCGGGGACGCGGGCGCAGTGACCGGATGCGAGCGGTCCCCAAGTACGGGACCGGTAACCAAGTGTAGACATGCCCCTGATCCGGCATCAGAACCAAGGGTGCCTGATCAGGCGTCTTGCCCGCCCCGCAAGGATGCCAGCACTGCGGCCAGGTCATCGGGCCGGACGAGGACGTCCCTGGCCTTGGATCCCTCGCTCGGCCCGACGATGCCGCGGCTCTCCAGCAGGTCCATCAGCCTGCCTGCCTTGGCGAAGCCGACCCGCAGTTTGCGCTGCAGCATGGAGGTCGAGCCGAACTGGGTGCTGACGATGAGTTCGGCGGCCTGCACGAGCAGTTCCAGATCGTCGCCGATGTCCGCGTCGATATCCCGCTGGCGGCTCTCGGTCGCGCCGACATCCTCGCGGTAAGCCGGCTGTGCCTGCTTGGTGCAGTGGCTGACGATCTCGCGGATCTCTTTCTCGGAGACGAAGGCGTTCTGCAGCCGCAGCGGCTTGCTTGCCCCCATCGGCAGGAACAGTGCGTCGCCCTGGCCCACCAGCTTCTCCGCGCCCGGCTGGTCCAGGATGACGCGGCTGTCGGTCAGGCTGGCGGTGGCGAAGGCGAGCCGGGACGGCACGTTGGCCTTGATCAGCCCGGTCACCACGTCCACGCTGGGCCGCTGGGTGGCCAGCACCAGGTGGATGCCGGCCGCGCGGGCCAGCTGGGTGATGCGCACGACCGCGTCTTCCACGTCGCGCGGCGCGATCATCATCAGGTCGGCGAGCTCGTCCACGATCACCAGCAGGTAGGGGTAGGGCAGGTAGACCCGCTCGCTGCCCGGCTGCGGGGTGAGCTTGCCCGCGCGCACCGCCTTGTTGAAGTCGTCGATGTGCCGGAACCCGGAGGCGGCGAGGTCGTCGTAGCGGCGGTCCATCTCCCCGACCACCCACTGCAGCGCTTCCGCCGCCCGCTTCGGGCTGGTGATGATCGGCGTGATCAGGTGCGGGATGCCCTGGTAGACCGCCAGCTCCACCCGTTTGGGGTCGATCAGGATCATCCGCACGTCATCGGGGGTGGCGCGGAGCAGGATGGAGGTGATCAGCCCATTCACGCAGGTGGAGTTGTGGGTGGGAATGCAGGACCAGCTGGCCAGGTAGAGCCTGCTGGGGCTGTCAACCTGGATGCAGCGCACCGGTACGGACCCGATCGGCCGCACATCGGTTATGTACCGTCGCCGCGTCGGGCTGGCTGGCTTGACCTGACGCTGCCGCGCCAGCTTGCGGCTGAGCCGGAACACGGGCTCGTGCGGGGTGAAGGCGATGGTGTAAGCGGTTGACGCAGCCTGGTTGCGGCCATTGCAGGGCTTGGTCCGCAGTGTGGCCTTGTACCCAAGGCCGAGCATCAGTTCCAGTGCCCCGTACGCGAGGTCCCGGCTCGTGGCCACGAACTCAACCGTCCCCGCAGGACTGCAATAACCGTCGGTATCTAGCAGTCCTGCGAGCAGAGCACGGCGCTGTGAGACGGACGCATGCAGATACGTCTGCGGAATGTGCTTCGCCCCAACCTCGCGGAACATCTCAGCCATGGTCCGGTAACGCCCGCGGGGGGGCGAGGACGGGACGAAGGTACCTCTGCGCCCCTGCGGGAACCGGCCATTGGCTGCCTTGAGCACAGCGGAAAGGCCGACACCGGCGTGGCGTGCCGCCTGGGCAACGCTCATCCCCTGAGCCGCGAGGTCAAGCGCTTCTGCGATGCGCCGCTCGCGCTCAGGGCGGTTCGAAATCGTGTACTGCATCCGGGTACTGGCGTGATGGGTGACCACGTACCCGTCGTCGCGGATGTGGTCCAGAATCTCCTCGTCAGCACAGGTAAAGCCGGCGGTCATCGTGCTCCCGTCGCCCAGCCAGCAGCCGAACGTGTACGGAGCCACCGGTAGATCCCGCTCCGGATAGTCGAGAGGCCCGCACAGCGCAACCGAATGGTTGGACCGCTGCCAATGGTGAAGCGACGCGGCGATCTGCCTGGTTGTGACCGGCTCAGCGTCGGCCTGGCAGACATGGCCGTGGCCGACCGGAGTGCTGATGCGTTCCGCGAGTGTCTTGTAGACAAGATGGCGGGAATAAGCCTGCGCCCAGAATCCGATCTCGCGCCCACCTCGGCGGTATGTCGGCCGGATGACGCGCCCTTCCTTGGGAAGAGCCATCACAACCTGGTAGAGGACATGGCCGAACTGAGTGCCCACGTCAGCCTTTACCTCGGCCGTGCCGACAAGCCGATCAGGTTCGGTGAGTACCCTGGCTGCCCGCTCGGCGATACGAGCGACATCCGCTGGCGACCAGTACGGAGCGCCCCGCGCTGGCCGCGCGCGCTGCTGGCGCCCTGCCGCCGTCTCTGTTCGCCACAGGTGCTCCGCGTCGGCCACGATGACTGTCCCGTCCGAGAACTCGACCTCATAGCAGGGACGTCCGTGCATAACCGGAGTCGCGGCGATCACCGTGCAACGATGACCACGCTCATCAAAGACCTGATCGCCTACCTGAACGTCGCCCATCGTGGTCCACCCGCCCGGGGTGGGGATCGGTGTGTCAAGAGCCAGCGCCTTGCCCGCCCCGGTGGCCCCGGCGATCAGCATGTGCGGCATCTTGGCCACGTTCGCCACCACCGTGCGGCCCTCGACGTCCTTGCCCAGGCCGACCACCATCGGATGGTGGTCGGTGACGGCCACCTGCGAGCGCAGCACGTCGCCCAGGCTGACGATCTCACGGTCGGCATTGGGGATCTCCACCCCGATCGCCGACTTGCCCGGGATCGGAGACAGGATCCGCACGTCGGCGCTTTTCACCGCATACGCGATGTTCTTCGACAGCTGGGTGACCCGCTCCACCTTGACCGCCGGGCCCAGCTCGATCTCGTACCGCGTCACGGTCGGCCCCCGGCTGAAGCCGGTGACCTGCGCATCCACCTCGAACTGCTCCAGCACCGCGGTCAGCGCGGCCACCACTACGTCGTTGGCGCGCGTCCGCGCCTTGGGCGCCGTGCCCGGCCGCAGCAGCGCGGTCGGCGGCAGCGTGTAGCTGGAGTCGGTCGACCCGGTGAGGGTCAGCTGCTCGCCGCGGGCGGCCAGCGGCCCGGCCGCCGGACCGGCGGCCGCGTGACCCGCCGCGGACTGCCGGCCGCTGGTGGGCGGCCCGAATCCCAGCACGTCCAGCAGGCTCTCGTCGTCCTCGGTGTCCGCTGGGCCGGGACCGTGGTCTGCGCCGGCGGCGTCCCCGGCACGGCCGGAGGTGGCCGGGGCCCCGGGCCCGGCGAGAGCGGCGGCGCCCGCCCCGGCGGCTCCCGCCTCGCCCCGCAGCAGCGGGGTGTCGTAAGGCTTGGCGTGGTCCCCGGCCTCGATGGCGGCCTGCCGTTTGCGGCCGGCACGCGTTCCCCGGCCGGGCTCCGCGCTGGCGTCGGTGCCGTCCGCGAGGCGGCCTCCCGGGCTGCGGCCGGTCAGGCCGCGCAGTTCGCCCAGCCGGTCGGGCACCCGGTGCAGCGGAGTGCCCGTGATCACCAGCAGGCCGAACCCGCACAGCAGGGCCAGCAGCGGGGCCGCGATCCACGGCGTCACGGCCGCCACCAAAGGCGCGGAAGCGAAGAACCCGATCAGGCCGCCCGCGGCACGCATCGCGCCGGCGCCGTCGGTGGGGCTGGGGGTGCCGTGTGCGATATGCACCAGGCCCAGCCCGCCGACCACCAGCGCCGACCAGCCGATGGTCACCCGCCCGGTCTCGGCGTTGCGATCCGGATGGCGCAGGAACCGCCAGGCGAGCAGGGCCAGCAGCACCGGCACCGCCCACGCCAGCGAGCCGAAAGCCCCGCGGATGAACGCGGTCATGACCCGGCCGACGACGTTGCCCATGCTCCACCACGTGGTCGCGGCGACAACGATCGCCGCGCCGAGGAACGCCAGGCCCGCCCCGTCCCGCCGGTGCAGCGGGTCGAGGTCCCGCGCGCTGCGGCCCAGTGCCCGGGCGCCGAACCCGGTCGCGTGTGCCAGCAGCATCCAGGCACCGGCCAGGGCGCTGAACAGCCAGCCGAACAAGATCGTGATCGGATCGACCGGCGGCTGCGACCGGCCCGTGCTGCGCCCCTTGCCCTTGCCAGGCCTGCGGCCGCCGCCCTTCCGGCCCGAGCCACTCCCCCAGCCCGAGCCACCCCGGCCCGAGC
>DATKRG010000026.1:0-6169 GCA_035532275.1 Streptosporangiaceae bacterium
TCCTCGGGTTCCTGCGCACCATGTCTGACCGCCGCGACCCGCGGGGCAGGCGGCTTCCCCTGGACTACCTGGCCGCGGTCGCGGCTGGCGCGGGCGGGGACGACAGCCCGGATGGCGCCGCGGAATGGGCCGCGTCGGCCCCGGCCCTGCCGGCCCGGGTTCCCGCCGATCTCCCGCCGCGGGACGGGAGGCACTCGCCGCGGCCCTGGCCGGCCCGGTGCCCGGCGCTCAGCGCAAGGCCCCCGGGGAAACGGTCCTGCCCGGTGATGACAGCCCGCTGGCCTGGGACGACGCCGAGATGGCGCGGTTCCTCGGGTTCCTGCGCTCGATGTCGGACCGCCGGGACCCGCGGGGCAGGCGGATCCCCCTGGACTACCTGACCGCGGTCGCGGTCGCGGCCGGCGCGGCCGGGGACGACAGCCCCGAGGGCGCCGCGGCGTGGGCCGCGCCGGCCCCGGCCCGGGTCCTACACCGGCCCGGCGCGCCCCGCGACGCCGCCGGGCGGCACCGCCGCCCGGACGCCGCGACGTTCGCCCGGGTCCCCGGCGACCCCCGCCACGCGCAGCAGGTCGATGACGTCCTGTGCGCCCGGGCCGCCGCCCGCGCCCGTGACCTGCGGCCCGGCATGCGCAGGCACCTGCGGGCCGACGGGAAGGCGCTGCGCGGCGCCGCCCGCGGCGGCCATGCCCCGATGCTCCTGCCCGGCCTCCGGGACGACGGCACCACCGCTGCCCGGCTCCCCGTCAGCACGAAGAAAACGAATGAGATCCCCGTCTTCCGCGACCTCCTGAAGAAGATCCCGGACCTGAAGGACGCCGTCATATCCGCCGGCCAGATGCACACGCAGCGCAAGCACGCGAAGGCCATCGGTGCCGCGGGTGCCTTCTTCCTCTTCACCATCGGCGGTAATGTGAGCGATCACGTTATTGAGCAGGGGTGTTGCTCACGTAATTGACCAGGTCCTGGTCTGGTTCTGTTCTACTTGGTGGCGGCGTTCTGTGTCGTGGTGACACGCCCGCCGGGTCGTTTGTTTGGCCGGTAGCTGGGTCCGTTCATGAAGACCTGGTGGCTGTTGTTGATGACCCGGTCGAGGAGGGATTCGGCGACGACGGGGTTGGGGAACAGCGGGTACCAGTCCCGGGGTGCCCGGTTCGAGGTCAGGATCAGTGATTTTCCTGCCCGTTCGCTGATCAGCTCATACAGGTCATCGGCCTGGGCGGCGGTGAGCTCGCGCATCGCGAAGTCGTCCAGGATCAGGACGGCGGGCCGGGCGAGCTCGGCGAGGCGTTTGTGCCAGGTGTGGTCGGCGTGCCCGCCGGCGAGGCGGGCGAGGGCGCGGCTGGTTTTGAGGAACCGGGCTTCGGCGCCGTGGCGGATGGCGAGGTGGCCGAGGGCCTGGGCGACGTGGCTTTTTCCGACGCCGACGGGGCCGTAGAGGATGACGGACTCGCCGGCGTGCAGCCACCGCAGGGCGGCGAGGTCGCGGATCTGGGCGGCGGGCAGTTTCGGGCTGGCGGTGAAGTCGAAGCCCTCGAGGGTGGCTTGTTCCTCGAACCGGGCCCTGCGGAGCCGGCGGGTGATGGACATGGTGTCGCGGCGGGAGATCTCGTCCTCGCACAAGACCTGCAGGAAGTCGATGTGGCCGAGTTCCCCGGCGCGGGCCCGGGCCAGGCGGGCCTCGATGGTGGCGAGCATCCCCGATAGCTTCAGGGTGCGCAGTGCCTTGTCCAGGGCGCCGGTCTCGATCGTGGTGGTCATGGTGTCGTCGTCCTTTGCTTCGCGGTGACGGGGCGCACGCCGGCGGCGCGGCCCGGGCGGGTGCTGTGATCAGTCCTGCCGGATGGGTTAGGCGCTGAAGCGCTGCTGGGCGGCCTGGCGGGTGATGCCGAGCCGGGCGGCGATCTGGGTCCAGGAACGTCCCTGGGACCGTGCCCGGGTGACGGCCGCGTGCAGGCTGCGGCGGGCCTGGCGGATGCTGGCGTCGGCGTCGGTGACCCAGTCCAGGACGTCGATGGCGGGACCGGGCGGCAGCGCCGCGGGGATGATGCCCTTGCCGAGGGTGGAGCGTGCCGCGGCGCACGAGCCGCACAGCGCGACGCGGCCGAGCCGGATCTCGGCGGTCAGGGTGCAGTGCGGGCGCAGGGCCGGGTCGCCGGCGTAGTGGCAGGCGATCGCGGCCGGGGTGTCAGGCCCGCGTTGACGCCGCCGGGCCGCCGGCAGCCCGGCGCCCGGGTGCGCAGTGAGGCCGGTGAGGCCGGTCACGACGCCGCCTCCGTTCCGGGGCGCAGCGGGACGACATTGCCAGCGGCCCCGGCGGCGAACAGGGCCTGGGGGCCGTGCAGGAACGCCGCCGCGCCGCCGTCCCCGGCGGGCATGGTGACGGCGGCCTGCTCGGTGCCGGCGGCCAGGATGCCCTTGACGGTCCGGTAGGACGGGTCGCCGGCTGCGGCGGCCTTCGCGCACGCAGCCTCCAGGCGGCCGGGCTGGTGCTTATCGGCCAGGTGCAGCACGCCCTGCGCGGCGCGCAGCCGGTAAAGCGCGTTCTCGGCCAGCAGTTCCGCGATCAGCGCGGCGCACGCCGGGCCGGCCTGCGCGGCCTGCCGGCGGCACCAGGCGGGGGTGCGCATATGGAACGCGATCTTCTCCGGCGGGTAATCGGCCAGGTCAGTCTGCTTGCCCCGCGGCTTGCGCACGTGGGTCTTGACCAGCTCCCCGCCGCAGAACAACTGCACCATCGTCGCGGTGGAACGGGCATCCAGGGTCTTGCCCAGGTGCTTCCGCGGCACCGAGTACAGGCTCTGGCCGACCTTGGCGTGGATGTCGGGGCCGACCTTGCACCGCGACCACTCCGACAGCACGAACGGCACCTTCGGCAGCGGCGCCAGCTTGTCTTTCTCCGCCGCGGCGAACACCGCGGCCGGGGCGGCGCCGTCCAGCGGCCGGCACGACCGCCGCCCGGCAACCTGCTCGCACCAGCACACCGCCTCAGCCTGCATCTGCTCCAGCGAGGTGAACTCCCGGCCCCGCCAGAAGCTGTCCCGGATATACGGCATCGGCCTTTCGATCTGCGCCTTATCCCGGGGCTTCCGTGATCTTGCCGGGTCGATCAGGCAGCCGTAATGAGCAGCGAGCTCCGCATAGGAGCGGTTGATCCCCGGATCATGCCGGGCGGGCTGCCCCGGTCTTCAGGTTGTCCGGGACCAGCCGCGCGGGCACCCCGCCGAAGAACTCCATCGCCGCCACATGGCACTCCGTCCACGCCCGCTGATCCATCTTGATCACCGGCCGGACGAACAGCAGCCGCGAGCAGCACAGCACCATCGCGAACACGTTCACCGTGTGCCGGCGCCCGGTCCGCGGATCAGTCCAGCGACCCATCTGCCCGTAATCGATCTGGGCTTCCTGCCCCGGCTCAGCCGGCGACAGGCGCAGCACCCGCACCTGCGACCGGCGGACCTCCTCGGGCAGGTTCGCCGCCACATACCGGCGCAGCGACGCCACCGACACCGCCAGCCCCCGCTCATCAGACAGCCGCTGATGAATCGTCGCCACCGTCACCCCGGCCGCCAGCTGCCCCGCGATGTAATCACGGTGCTCCCCGATCGCCGGCCACGTCACCTGCCGCAACCTGGTATCAGCCAGCTCCGGGAACCACTCGCGCGCCAGCCGCCCCCACTCCTGCTGGCTCACCGGCGGCCCGCCCGGCACCATCCCCGCGGCCTCCGCGGCGGCCACGTACTTGCGCACCGTGTTCCGCGACAGCCCCAGGCTGCCCGCCAGCTCGCTCTTCGACCGCCCCGCATGCCAGTGCACGAAAATCTCGCAGATATCGATCACG
The DNA here is from genome assembly GCA_035532275.1 of Streptosporangiaceae bacterium. GTDB lineage: Bacteria > Actinomycetota > Actinomycetes > Streptosporangiales > Streptosporangiaceae > UBA9676. The sequence goes on from DATKRG010000026.1 coordinate 3,839, forward strand.
CCGGACGTCCTCCTCGCCATCGGACCCCCGTCCCTCGACGGAGGCATGATCCTGACTTCCCGATGACCAGGTCCACCCCGACACGCACGCCATGACCATGGTCAGTAACGTGATCGGGGTGGTCAATTACGTGATCGCAGCACGCCCCTCACTGCGCAATTTCATGATCGCTGACACGGCTGGGTATCGACGCGGGGGGCAATGTCTCGATCAAGGGCAACAATTCCCTGTTCTTGAACTTCGGTCAGGGGGCTCGTGCTCAGCAGTTCCTGGATCTGAGATTGTCCCAGGGGTTTGAGGGGACGCAGATCAAGACGTTCCAGGTGCCGACGTCCTATCTGGACGAGCTGCGCGCGTCGTCGGTTCCTGAATCGATGGCGCGGCAGTTCCCCGATAGCCCCATAGGGTCGACGTTAACCAGGCTCCTGATCAGTTCGGGCTTCGCTCTAACCTGTTCGCGGATTTGCTCGCGAACATCGTTCCCGGTAGCGGGGGGTACGGGTGATCGTCCCGGAAGAGCAACGGCATCTGGCCACTGGTTCCCGCCCGGGCGAAGAGCCGGGCGGGGTGGGCACCATCACCGTGCTCGCACGCGGCGGTTCAGAGGCCCGGAAGGTGCTGGATCGCTGCCGGTCCGTCCTGGCCGTGATCTTGGACAATTCCGGGCCGGAGTGGCCAACGATGGAAGAGTGGAGGTCGCTCCTCCCAGAGTGGTTCGTAGCGGCTAGCGGCCCGGAGCGGTCGCGCGAAGACGCCGAACGCTGGCTGGCCTGGTGGCGGACGCTAGGACCGGCTGATCAGGCTAGGGCGGAGAGCGAGCAGCAGTGGACTCTGGCGGACTGGCTGTATTGGATGGAGCCGTTCGAGCGGCAGTGGTTCTGGTGGGACGCCGAGATAGGCGGGGACGGCACGTTGCGCGTGACGGTTGAGGTCCCTGGCTGGCCAGCCGCGCTCGGCGCGCTGGACTGGCTGCTGCGAGCCGCCGGTGCTGCCGAGGTGGTTCATGAGGAGGCTTCGCCAGCCTGAGTATCCGTGGCGCCGATACGCGTCCTGATCGAGGCCGGGAGCGGATAAACCGATTCGGCGGGCAGGCGCGCTCGTGCGGTGCCGAGGTCGCCGGCGCTGACGTGGCGGTGGATGGTCTTGGCGAGCGGGGTGATGTCGGTGATGCTGGTGATCCACTGGCTGAGGTAGCGGCTGACGGCTTCGCCGGAGAGCCCGACCTGGATGGCGCGGGGGCTGATCGGGGCGAGGGTGAGTGACCTGTCGGGGTCCCACTGGACGCGGACCGGGCTGGCCTGCTTGCGCTCGGCCCACTGCTGCTGGCTGTCGTAGGTGCCGGGCTCGTAGTGGCTGAGGGCGGCGTGGGCCAGTGCCCATTCGAAGCCGTCCCTGGTGATCTGGACGGCCAGGACGCGTTCCTGGCCTGGCCTGGCGGCCCAGCCGGAGCGGTACATCATCCACAGGAACGAGGGCTTGATCCAGGTCATCCGGTCGCGGTTGAACGGCGCGACGAACGTCCCGGCCGCGATCACGGCGTCGGCGATCTGCGGTGAGTACGCCTGATAGACGGTGATGTCGCGGTCGGTGAAACTGGCCCGCACCTGTCGGCTTGTCATGGTCGGCGCGCTAGCTTAGCCGAGATCCCTAGCGAGGCTCCTGGGGCCTCAGCTTGCGTCGCGTGGCTGGCGTGCGACTGCGGGCTCGCACTCCCGCGACGCGCACGTTCACGCGGTTGCTCACCTTCCTGATGGCCGTTCGGCTGCTGGCTCCCCACGCCGTCCTGACGCATGTCCCGTTGTCCGTTCCGTTCGCTTCTGATCGCTGGTTCTCCGACAGCACACCTAGGCATCACGATGATCAAGGCCGCTTGGGTGGGCGTGGCCGCGGCCTGGGCCGGGTGGCCGTGCCGCGCGGGTCGCGTCGCGCTGGGCACCGTGCCGGCTGTTTCTTTCGGCAACGCCGCTTCTTTCGGCAACGCCGGGTCGGGGGCTGGCGCGCACGCGGGCCGTGTCTGGGCGGTTTAGCTGATCTGGGCGGTGAGGCGCTTGAGGCGGGTTTTGGTGACGAGGGCGACCCTGCTGGCTTATTCGGTCAGGCGGTGAGGGTGAAGTCGAGGCGGGCGAGGTGGCTTGATCTTGTGCGGTCCAGGGGGTGGCCGGTCCACCAGGCGTCCATCCGGATCATGTTGATCGCGGCGGCGGCGATGTTGTGCTCGAGCTGGGTCCTGGGCAGGCCGAGGTAGCGGGCCCGGCGGATTCCGGTGACGCGGGTGGCCTGGCGCATGGTGCCCTCGACGCCGGCGCGGGCGGCGTAGCGGGCCTTCCACTG
>DATKRG010000027.1:0-5016 GCA_035532275.1 Streptosporangiaceae bacterium
CGCCAGCGCATCCAGGGCCTGATGCGGCCCGCGCCCCGGCCGGAAACCGTAGGAGAAACCCCGGAAGTCCGCCTCGTACACGGCGTTCAGCACCACGACGACGGCCCGCTGGACGATCTTGTCCTCCAGCGTGGCCACGGAGGCGGCATAGTGCCGCATCGTCCAGTGATCCTTTGGGTTTCGTTGTCGTCACCCATCCGTTCCATCCGCTGACGGGTCAGCGGCTGGAGGTCTTGTTCGCTAAGCGGCGGGCCGGTGCCACAGTGTTCGTCTGCGTGGGCGGCGCCTACGGGTCGATCACGCTGCCACAGGCGTGGACCGACCGGGGCGAGCCGCCCGAGACCGGCCGGCTGTCGGCCGAGGGGCTCGCAGCACTCGGCGCTGTGACACGCGCACTGCAAGGTCGTTGATTGCCATGCCTGGCAGCGACATACTCTTTTGTGATGAGAGAACAAAAGAACAAGAACGAGACCGACCTGGCGGGGACGCCGACGCGGCGGCTGCTGTCGCGGCGGCGCGCTCTGGCCGCGCGGCTCGGGGGCGCCGAGCAGGTGCTGTCAGGCTCGCTGACCGAGCAGACGCGCCGGTGCGGCAAGGCCGGCTGCCGGTGTGCCGGCGGCGAGCCGCACGGCCCGTATGCCTTCTTCGCCCCGAAGACCGCGGCCCGGGGCCGGCTGAGGTACGTCCCGGCGTCCCTGGCCGGGGTGGTGCGCCGGTACCTGCGCAACGGCGAGGAGATCGAGCAGCTGCTCGCGGAGATCTCGGCGATCAACGCCGAGCTGCTGGCCCGGAGGGAGCTGTCCTAGCCGGTGAGCGCCGCCGTCCTGTCCGGGCCCGCGCGGGCCGAGGCGGTGGCGGCGCTGGCCAACATGACCATCTCGGCGCTGGGAGGCACGCGTGAACGGCGAGCACAAGATCACGAGCTTTCACCGGGAGCGGACGGCGCTAATCTACCTGCGGCAATCCTCGATGGCCCAGGTCCGCGAGCACACCGAGTCGACCAGGAGCCAGTACGGCCTGGCGGAGACGGCGGCCGAGCTGGGCTGGGCTCGCACGTCGATCGAGGTGATCGACACCGACCTGGGGATCTCCGGGAAGTGGGGGGTGGCCCGGGAGGGGTTCACCGAGCTGGTGACCAGGATGTGCCGGGGCGATGTCGGGGCGATCTTCGGGATCGAGATCACCCGGCTGGCCCGGTCGAACGCCGACGTGGCGCGGCTGGCGGAGTTCGCCCGGATTACCGGCACGCTGCTGATCGACCCCGACGGCGTCTACGACCCCGCCGACGTGAACGACCGCGTCCTGCTGGGCTTCAAGGGCACCATGGGAGAGATGGAACTGCACGTGATGGCGCAGCGGCTGCAGGCCAACAAGCGGGCCGCCGCCGGGCGCGGCGAGCTGCGCACCCCGCTGCCGGTCGGGCTGGTCCACGACGAGGCCGGCGATGTCGTGATCGACCCCGATGCCGAGGTCCAGGCCGCGATCGGTGACGTGTTCGCCGCCTTCGCCGCGTGCGGGTCGGCCTACGGGGTGGTCGCGGCATTCTCCGGCCGCAAGTTCCCGCTGCGCGCCTACGGCGGGGCATGGGCCGGTCAGCTGCGGTGGGGACGGCTCACCCACGCCCGGGTCCTGGGGGTCTTGAAGAACCCGGGCTACGCCGGGGCGTACGTGTTCGGCCGGTATGCCTCGTGCCGCACCGTCGACCCCGGTGGCACGGTGCACACCGCGATTGCGGAACGGCCCCGCACCGAGTGGCCGGTGCTGATCAAAGACCACCACGAGGGCTACATCACCTGGGCGGAGTACCTGGCCAGCGACGCGAAACTGGCGGCAAACCGGACCAACGCCGGAGCCCGGCCGCCGCGCGAGGGCTCCGCGCTGTGCCAGGGCATCATCGCCTGCGGCAGCTGCGGCAAGCCGATGCGCACCAATTACCACACCGATCAGCGGCCGTCTTATGAGTGCTCCTCCCGCGCTGACCGGCTGACCACGCCCGCCTGCCGGTCGGTCGCAGCTGCCACCATCGACGACACGGTCGCCGGCGTGCTGCTGGACGCGCTCACCCCCGGGCAGGTCGCCCTGGCACTGTCAGCCGCCGACGAGGTCACCGGCCGGCACCAGCGGGTCAGCCGGGCCGCTGAGCTCGCCGTGGAGCGGGCCCGGTATGAGGCAGACCGGGCCGAGCGTGCCTTCTGCCAGGTCGAGCCGGAGAACCGCCTGGTCGCACGGAGCCTGGAAGCCCGCTGGGAGGACAGGCTCGCCGCCCTGGCTGAGGCCGGGCAGTCACTGGACGCAGCCCTGGACTCGCTGCCGCCGCTGCCCAGCCGGGCTGACCTGGAGAAACTCGCCGCCGACCTGCCCGCCCTGTGGCATTCGCCGGCCACCAGCAACAAGGACCGCAAGCGGCTGCTGCGCACCCTGATCGCCGACGTCACCCTGCTGCCAGAAACAGACCCGTCCAAGGTGCGGATCGGGATCCGCTGGCACACCGGCGCCACCGACGAGCTCTTCGCGGCCCGCGCCATCCACCCCGGTACCGCCAGGCGCAGCCCGTCACCGGCGATCGAGATGGTCGCCCGGCTCGGCCCTGCCACGCCCGCCGCCGAGCTCGCCGAGCAGCTGAACGCCGCCGGGCTGAGGACCGGCAACGGCCAGCCGTTCGACGTCAAGGCCGTCCAGTGGATCCGGCACGCCTACAAGATCCCCGCGCCGGACCCCTATGCTCCCGGCGAGATCTCCGCGGCCGAGGCAGCCCGCCGGCTGGGCTGCAGCACCGGCGTCATCTACCACTGGCTCAGCACCGGGCAGCTGACCGCCCGCCGCGGTGCGGGCAGCCGGCTCTGCATCCCGTGGGACGATGAGGTCCAGGCCAGCTGCCGCACCCGGATCGGGCAGTCCGCGCACCTTGCCCGGGCCCCCCGCCCTCGCACAGCCCCCGCCCCGCCATCCCCCGCCGCCGACGGCGAGATCAGCGTCACCGATGCCGCATTCCGGCTGGGCTGCAGCATCGGCGTCATCTACTACTGGATCGAATCAGCCCAGCTCCAAGCCCGTCGCGGCCCGGGCAGCAGGCTGTTCATCCCCTGGACCGGCAAGGTCGAGGCCGCATGCCGCCGGCGCATCGCCCGATCCGGCCACCTCAGCCCGGCGGCCCGCCGCACCACGCCACGCACCCGGCCTCAGCGCAACGACGCCCGAACTGTCGGCACCGCCTGACACGCTCACATCACCAGATCCGCTAACGCGGCTCTTCCAGCACAGCACAGATCCGCATCACAAACAAAAACATCCAAACACCCGACTGCAGGAGCGGCAATATGAATGCACCGTCCCAGTTCCGGGTAGTAGCTCTCCACCTCCAGCCCTTGTGCCTCCAGCGCGCTCAGCAGGTCGACCGTGTAGTCGTGGGCGAGGTGGAAGCCGGTCGCCGAGTAGCACAGGCTGTCGTCGGCGGGCACCAGCCGGTCCGGCCCGCCGTCCGGGGACGGCTCGCGGCGGCCCAGGGTGAACTCGGGCTCGAACGCGGCGGTCATGGCGTATCCCTGCGCCGCCAGGCTGGCGACGGCCTCCTTGAGATAGGTGCGTGCGCACGCCTGCCATGGCTCGCCGCCGGGGTGGACCAGGTCGGCGACCATCGCGGCGGCGCCCGGTGCGTACGGGAGCGGCACGAAGGTGGCCGGGTCCGGCATGATCCGCACCTCGCCGACCGGGCCCATGCCATCGACCGGCTGCAGGTGGTCCAGCATCGACATCGCCATCATGGCGACGGTGTGGCCGATTCCGGTGGCCATCCGGGCCGGCAGCGCCGTCGCCGAGGCGGCCTTCCCCCGGATGATCCCGCCATGGTCGGCGTAGAGAAACCAGACCAGGCAGACCCCTTCCGCCTCCGCGCGGGCGGCGGTCATCGCGATCGCGTCACCACCGGCGGCGGTGAACGGCGGTCCTGCTGGCGGGTACTGATCCATGTATAAGGCGTAGCATGATCAGCCGGGCTCGCCTAGGGCACCGAAGAGGGCGGTTTCGGGCCGCTGTGGCCCGGCGCCGGCGCTGGCCGTCCGGCCTGGACAGATCTCGTTGACACCCTGATGCGCCTTCACCTAGATTCGCCATGTTCGTCTTAAGAACTGTTGTTCGCGACCCGCACATGCGGGTCAGGTCGAGGAGGGCCCCGTGACGTTCCTGGATGAGCATCCGCGAGGGCGGCAAGCTGGCGGACAAGGCCAGCCACCTGCCGGTCGGCGACCCGGCCAGCGGCCAGGTCGCACTCGGCCCGATCATCGACGAGCGGCAGCGGGACAAGGTGCATGGCCTGGTCACCGCGTCCACATCAACGACCAGACCGTGGACGATGCCCCCAACACGCCGTCATGCGTACTCAGATAGGCATCATCGGGGCTGGCCCGGCCGGGCTGCTGCTGTCGCATCTGCTGGCACAGCGCGGGATCGATTCGGTGGTGGTGGAGACCCGCAGCCGGGCTTACTGCGAGGCACGGCAGCGGGCCGGGCTGCTGGAGGACGGCACCGTCCGGCTGCTGCGTGAGGCAGACCTCGCGCAGCGGCTGGACGCCGAGGGGCTGGAGCACGGCGGTATCTACCTGCAGTTCGCCGGGGAACGCCACCATCTGGACTTCCGCGACCTCACCGGCGGCCGGACGGTCACCATCTACGCCCAGACTGAGATCGTCAAGGACCTCATCGCCCGGCGGCTCGCCGACGGCGGGGCACTGGAGTTCGAGGTCAGCGATACCGCCGTCGCCGACCTGGACACCGACCGGCCGGTGCTGTCCTACACCGCCGCTGGGGGCCAGCGGCGCGAGGTGGCGTGCGACGCGATCGCGGGCTGCGACGGCTTCCACGGCATCTGCCGGCCCGCCATCCCGCCCGGCCTGCTCACCGTCCGGGACCGGGACTACCCCTATGCCTGGCTGGGCATCACGGCCGAAGTCCCGCCGTCCACCGACGAGCTGATCTACAACCACCACCGCGACGGCTTCGCCCTGCACACGATGCGGACGC
>DATKRG010000028.1:0-17097 GCA_035532275.1 Streptosporangiaceae bacterium
CTGCCGCGCTGACTGCGTACTCTTCTTCTTGCGGTCCTTGCCCTTTCCGCCCACCCGGTGAGGATGACACATTCAGCCGAGTGGATCGGCCGGTCTCCGGCGATCGCCCGCGTCAACAACGCCGAGGCCGAGCGCTGAGAGACACCGACTGGGAGCAGATCGTGCTGCTGTACGACATGCTGCTGCACTTGGCGCCCTCCCCGGACACCCGCCTGCACCGGGCCATCGCAGTGCGCTAGGCCGCGGGGAGGCGGGCCGCGATGGCAGGGCCAGGACCGACGCTAGGGAGTCGTCTGCCACGATCGCCCAGGTCGCGTCCATGAGCACCTCGTCACCCAGCAGCCGCAGCGGGACATCTGATTCCGGGTACTCGTCCCAGGTCGTCTCGTCCGCGTAATACGCGAGTTCCCGCTTGACGACGGGCTCAAGCAGCGCGATGACCGCGCTGACTGCCGGATGGCTGACCGTCAGTCCGTCGAGCACGACGGCTCGGACCAGTGCGCTGGTGGCGAAGTCTGCGCGCGACTGGCCGGCGCCCTGCCGGCGCTGTCCCTTCTTCCGGCTCGCCTTGCCCACGGAATCAGACCGTACCCCGTCGGCCGGGGCGCCGCAGGGGCCGGGCCGCGATGGCGGCGACGGCGGCCTGCGGCAGGGTGACGGCGGCGCGTCGCGTGTACGTATTAGTTACGTGGAATCACTCTGCATGTCGCCGTCTGGGGATGATCATGGCTGGATAGGGTCGCCGTGAGCTGCTGACGGGACGGGGGTCCGGGTGGGCACGGGAGCGGGGGTTGAGGAGAAGTGGCCGGTTCTGGCCCGGCACGTGCGCGCGGCTGAGTGGCTGCGGATCTGGGCTGATCTGAACCGTGCGCCGCGGACGATCGACGCGTATGCCCGTGGCCTGGCTGAGTACCTGCAGGTCTGCGAGCGGGACGGCGTCGACCCGGTGGCTGCGACTCGCGCTCAGGTCGGGGTGTTCGTCCGGGAGCTGACCTCCCGGCCCAGCCGCCGGGGACCGAATGTGGTGGCGCAGGATTCGGGGGCCGGGCTGTCGGACGCCACGTTGCAGCAGCGGCTGGTGCCGGTCCGGCTGTTCTATGACTTCCTGATGGAGGAGGGGCTGCGGGATGTGGCTTAGGGTCTGGCGTATGCCAGCCAGGAAACGGCCCGGACCCGATGACGCCACCGCGTACCAACAGACATCAGCCACACAGATTAGGCGGATCAGGGCGCAGTTCCCGTCCGCCAGTTAGCTGCGCTCTGTGATCGGCGTCAGCTGCGTGGTCTGGTGCCGTGGCCGCTGCGGGACGTGTCTGCGCGGTTGGTGTCATGTGTATCCATGTTCACTCCCGGCGCCTGGGCCGGCCTTGCCGCACCGGGGCGTGACCGGGCGCGGGAGATCGCCCGGAAATTGGGCAGGAGGGCGCAGGGCAGCGTCGCTGGGCTCGGTGCATGGCGCGCCTGTTCCTCCTCACCTCCGCGATGAACCGGGAGTCGATCCTGGCCCACCGCCTGGGCTGGGCCCGCATGGGAGCCGCTCCGGGTATCGCCGGCAGCCCGGTGCCTGAGGAGGAGGGCGTGTTCTTGTGCCGGGACGAGTTCGAGGCTGGCCTCTTCGCACGGATGAACAACACCGGCGGCCCAGTGGATGTGTGGGCGGTGGCGGACATCGACGAGCAGCAGCTCATCACCACGGGCTCTGGGTTCAGCTACTTTCCGGCCCGGATCCCGTGCAGCCAGGTCACTCCTGCCGGGTGGCCCTCGGAAGAGTATGCGCGCGCTGCCCCCCGCAGGCAGCACAAGAACAAGCAGCAGAAAAAAAGGCTGCGAGGCCGGTGAGCGAGTCGTGGCGCCGCCGGGTTGTTCCCGGGATGCGCGCCAGATACGGTCGGCAGGCGCGTGAGGCACAGGACCGGCATCAGCACCCGGAGGCCCGATATAATGCCGATGACAGGATGTGCCTGCTAGGCGCTACCGTGGCCTGACCTCAGTAGGCCATCGTTACAGGATTCCAGCTGGATAAATTTGCAGCCGCAGCGTCCCGCCGGCGACCAGGTTAATGACGCTCATGACCATCAATGTTTGATCTTCTCGCTGCGCGGCGTCCAGTGCAGGCTTGTAGAGCGAACTATCCAGGTCGCTCAGCGCCCCAACACGATAAGTACCAGCATAAACGATCACCCGGGCAGTACCCCGGCTGGTGGGCTTCTCGGACTCCAGCGAGACAGGAATGGGCTCGGGGGAGGTTGTCAGCAGCTGGTACGCGCCAGGGTCGAGGATGACATCGACCATAGGACGCGAACGATCCGGTATCACAAAGTACGCGGCCTTGCCGGTTGGCCCGCGCATGATCTGAGCGTCCTTGAACATCCTCGCGATCTCCCTGCGGGCGGTCCGGACAGCTGCCAGCGCCCGTAGGACTTGCTTGGCTGCGGTCAGCGGGCCCGCGCCCTGGGTGATGAAATCCACGTCTGCATCAAGGATTGACTCCGACGGTATCTCGAGCCTCCTCGACAGCAGTTCTTCAATGAGCAGCTGGCGGATTTCCCTGCGGCTTTTCCCGGCCGATCGGGCAATGACGGCATCTCTCGCCTCGCGGCGGACGCTGGTTCTGCTCTGCATCGACTTCAGAATCTCGCCAAAATCGGGCGGCGGCTCAGGTCGGTGCCCTTGCCGCAACCGGTCCTCCTCTTCACGCATACGATCCGAGCCCGGGCACACGCAAGACTGCCGCCAAGCGTCCAGCGAGACACAGTCAAGCCCGCCACACGGACATGGCGCATGACACAGGCACCGGCACAGCTCCACTGTGAATTCACTGCCCAATGGACGCCCTCTCGAATAGCCTCCCCCGAGGCGCATTCTGTGCGGACAATCCCCATGCTCATTAACTACGCACGCCGCAGTCCGCCGCGTGGCGCTTGATCCTCCTAGCATATCGCCGTCCCAGAAATGGCAACCCGGCTACAGCTTTCACATCGACAGGTGCAGAGTAGCCCAAACTGCCACGAGGGGCCCGGCAAGCGCACGGCAAGCACCAGGCCGCCGCCAGGCATCAGGCGGTGAGCGCGCGCACCGCCCAGAACGCGTCACCCCCAAGTCTTGTCTTGATTCCTGCCTTGCCGGCAGGGTCGCTGGTTACGGTCTGCGGCCGTCGGCAGGGGAGTGCGGCTGGGATGCCCGGTCAGTTGCATCGGTGGCTGGCGTTCCGCCGGGACCGGGGTAATGCGCGCCGTCGTTGGTGACCGGTTCGCCCAGTCGACCCACGTCCTCGCTGGTGGCGCCTGCCGCCTGGGCAGCTGGCGCGATAACGTGTTGCGTTAATAACGTCTCACGTTATCATAGGGTGTGTGCTGCGGTCGTTTCGGGACAAGGACACTGAAGCTGTGTGGCACCGGAGGCGGTCACGCAAGCTTGACCCGCCGTTACAGCGGGCCGCGTGGCGGAAGCTGGCGATGCTGGATGCTGCGGAGGTGCTGACGGACCTGCGGGTGCCGCCACGGAACCGGCTGGAGAAGCTGGCAGGGGATCGCGCTGGCCAGTACAGCATCCGGGTCAATCAGCAGTGGCGGATCTGCTTCCGGTGGACCGACGCGGGGCCGGAGGATGTGGAGATCACTGATTACCACTAGGAGGGAGGGGGCATGGCAGCGGACACGGTGATGGCGCCGGTGCATCCGGGGGAGATCCTGCTGGAGGAGTTCCTGCGGCCGCTGGCGGTGAGCCAGTACAAGCTGGCGAAGGAGATCGGGGTTCCGGCCCGGCGGATCAACGAGATCGTGCACGGCCAGCGCCGCATCAGCGCAGACACGGCGCTGCGGCTGGCGCGGTTCTTCGGCACATCGGAGCGGTTCTGGATCAACCTGCAGTCCCGCTACGACCTGGAAGTAGAAAAAGACCGGCTCGGTGATGCCCTCGATAGCATCCGCCCACTCACGGCCGCCAGCTGACAGCCAGCTCAGGGAGCGTCTGCATCGGGCACGCTCCGACCCGTGGGAGGTTCGGTCGTCGGACAGCTTCCCATCGGTGAGGTCCTGTGCTTGGTGGTGAGATCCGCGAGAAGCTGGTCGGCTACTGTCTCCTCATAAATGGCATGGCCGACAGTGCGCATCGCCTCGCACAGTTCAGCATCCCATGGCGTCTCTACCGGATCGCCCTCCAGAGAGACTCCCGAGCCGGCGGCCAGGCGGTAGTCACTGGCGCCCATCCGCCAGGCCCGCCCGCCGTAGCGAGTGATTACATCCGCTGCGATCGCGATGCCGGGCCAGTCGAAGTCACCGTGGTACCAGAGCTCAGCACCGGCCCCGACCGCAAGACCCACCAGCCGATGGAAGGCCGTGGACGGCCGCCCCTCGGTGCAGACGAGCGGCGGGCAGGCAGGCCCGAGTTCGGCACACGCCCGCCGGAGCACCGCCGGGTTCTCACACACGTATATCCGCGGGCAGGAAACCCGGATCGGATGGGCCGTCAGCTGATGGAGGGTCACCTGGAACGGCGTGCCGTACCGCGCCGCCCCGCCCAGCCATTCGCCCAGCCCTTTGCCCTCCGCGGGCACGTTCAGCACCAGGACCCGGCTGGCCAGGTCATCGACCAGCACGCCGGCCCGGTCCCATAGTTCCCGCCGTTCCGCTGCCGTCGCCGGGCGCGGTATCCCGGTCTGCAACGCCAGGGCCCGCAGCACGAGCGTGGCCCGTGCCGTCCCGTGGTTGAGCACCTTGGTGTCCCCGGTGATATGAGCTGCGAGGGCGGGCAGGGCAATCGGCGCGGCGTCTGGTACCCGGCCGGCCAGGAATTCCAGCACCCGGACCGCCTGCCCGAGGACCTCTGCATCACCCTGCGCGGCCAGCCGGGTCAGCGTGCCATCGCAGCGCAGCTCCCCGAGCCAGTCCCGGAACCAGCCGGAGGTCCCGTACAGCGGGCTCGCCTCCGCCAGCGAAACCAGCTCCGCCCGGGCGGCCGCCAGCGAGGAAGACTCCGCGGGCCGGTCCCGCAGCGGCCCGCCCAGCACCGTCAGCAGCTCAGCCAGCCCGCAGCCAGCACCCCCGGAAACCGCGGCATCCAGCGCGGCCAGCGACACCGTCATTCGCCTAGTGCCGGCACTCACGTGCACGCCGGTGATCCCGATAATCGCCTTCCGTTCGGCGTCGTCCGGGTCCGCGACGCTGATCCGCCCGGTCAGCGTGCCACCGGTCCGCTCGAGCGACCGGCGCGCGGCAGCCAGCAGCCGCCGGTACTCGGGCCCCCGGTACCGCTGCACGCCCAGTGCCACCTGCCCCTCCGGCGATCCGCGATCCGCGCCCTTCGCCGAGCCGCTCATTCCGTGTCCTCGTCGCCCTCGTCCTCGCTGTCGTCCGCCCCGTCGTCCCCGGCGGCCAGCGCCAGCACATCCCCGGCACCAGCGGGCATATACCGGCTGGACCGGAAGCCGAGCAGCGCCGCAGCCAGCTCTTCATTCCCGGCGAACCCGGCACCGGCGTCGACCAGCTGGCTGCCGTCCCAGAGCACCAGCAGCGTGGACAGGGTGCGCGCCGCCTTGTCGTGCTGCATGTCGTAGTGAGCGATGGCAGGGACCGTCGGGTACCTGACCCACAGGTCGTGCCCGGTCATGAACAGGTCCAAGTCGAACTTGACGGTCAGGCCGAGCAACTCCGGCTTGAACGTGTCATCGATGCCGGCGAACGCCTCGTCCAGCGCGATCAGCCGCGGGCAGCCAGGCTTGGCGGAGGAGTAGAGCGCGTTGGCCGCGGCGAACAGCGGCAGGTGGATCGCGGCTGACTTCTCCCCGCCGGACATCTCGGAGTGCTTCTTGCGGGTCAGCCGTTCCGGCGGGCTGCCCGGCTGCAGCATCCGCAGCTCAAAGGTGTGCCAGGACCGATAGTCGAGCACCGCCGCCAGTACCTCGCGGTAGGTGTCCCGGGGATTCGCGGCCCGGTGATCATGGATCATGGCCCGGAGCAGGGCACGCAGCTCGGCGAGGCCCTCTGCGCCCAGGCTGGCGGCGTCCCGGTCGAGCAGCCGGGATGCCTGCGCCTGCTGGTCAGACAGCTTGTCGGAGCGGACCCAGCGGATCCCGATGGCCATGCCCGAGGACATCGGCTTGGACCGGGTGTCGGCGTCCATCTGGTCAACCAGGTCCTTCGCAGCGAGGACCCGGAAGTGGATGTGCTGGGCCAGCGCGGTCAGCAGCGAATCCTCCAGCACCGTCCGTTCCCGCTGCTCCAGCAGGATGCCCTGGTTCTCCACGTCTTCCGCGATCTTGCGGGCGAAGCCGGCGGCGGGCATCCGGCCCTCGTTGGTTACCACGTCGACGACGAACGGGGCGTCTCCGCCCAGGTCGGCCTGATACCCGTCCTCCCCGGCCTTGAGCGACGTCTCGAACTCGCGGTAGGCCGTCCACATCCGGTCCACGGTGCCCTTGAGCATGCCGTCGGTGACGGCGTGGCCGCCGCGGGTCGCGGCCGTGAACGCGCCCACGATCGCCACCGCGGCCTCGGGCAGCAGCTCGCGGATCACCTGGCGGGGGTCGGCCGGATCCCCGCCAGCCATCCCGTCCTCTCCGGTCAGCCGGGCGACCAGCACCTCAGCCGCCCGGTCCGGATCAGGCCACTGCGCCGTCGGCCACGGCGCGGTCGCCGTGATCTCCAGCAGCGGCCGCAGGTCCCCCTGCGTGTACGGCTCGAAGGCGGCCGCCTGCGCGGTCAGCTCGGCTAGTGCCGCCGCCAGGGCAGTGCGCCCGTGCGAGAGATCCCGTTCCGTTCCCACCAACTTGTCATGCGCCTGCGACTGGCGCTGCGCGACTGCCTTCCGCTCGCCCCTGGCCGCCCGCAGCTGGTCTTCCACATCCCCGATCTCATCCCGGATCTGCTCGTACGCCGCACCGCTGACCCGCTCTTCGACGCTCAGCTTTTCCTTCGCTGCGGTGTAGGCGGCCTGGTTTTCCGCCAGCAGTTCGGCGCCCTCAGCGTTCTCGCCGGTCAGCCGCCCGATCCGGTCCAGCCGGTTACGCAGGTCCTCGTCCAGGTCGGCCGCCTCCCCGCGCGCCCGGACCAGCTCGTCCGCCACCCGCGCGAAGTCGGTGACCGCGCGCTCCACCGCGTCCACCTCGCCGACGCTGACGGGCATGCCCCGGTCGGCCGCCACGTGGCGCAGGCGCCGGGCTCGCGCGTCCAGCTCGGCGATGGCCGCGTCCAGCGTCCCCTGCGCTTCGGTGAGCCGGTCCCGCGCTGCCGACCGCTGCCCCTCGGCGTGCGTGACCTGGCCTAGCGCCTCGGTGACCGGCGCGGTCCGCGGCAGCTCCTGCTGCGCGCGGTCCAGATCACCGAGCTGGTCCACCACCCGCTGCCGCTGCGCCGCCACGTCCTCCCGCTGACGGTTCAGCTCCGCGATCAGCCGGTCCAGCTCATCGAGCCGGGCGCGGCGCCGGTTCGCCCGGTTGGTCGCCCCGATGAACTCAGGCGCGGTCTTGGGCCGGGCGCCGAGCTGCACCCCATAGCTGTACTGGGCGCGCAGGGTGACCATTGCGGCCCCAGCCGGGCCGGTCCTGTCACGCTCCTCCGCCGCGCCTGCCCCGTTTCCCCCGGGAGCTTCATCCTGAACGCAGACCGACCGCAGCACTGCCTCCACCACGGCCGACGGGACAAGGTCCTGCTGCTCGGGCACGAGCACGTCGGCCAGGGTTCGACCAACAGGCCGCGCCGCAGGCAGGACCGCCATCAGGTAGCCGTCGGCCTCGGCCCCGGCCACCGCAGCCGAGGTCAGCGCCGGGTCAGGATGGATCCAGGCGGTCAACATGCCTGCCCCGTACAGCGCGCCCTCGATCCCGGCGGCGGCTTCGCCGGGCAGCCCGTCCGCGAACCTGACCAGCTGCCACAGCGGGGCGCCGGGCCGCCCGGTGCGGGCAGCGGGCCGCACGTCGGAGGCGGGCGGCGCGTCGTCCTTCTGGTCGGCGATGGCCTGCCGTTCGGCGTTGCGCTGCTCCTGTTCCTCGGCCAGGCGGGCTGCTGTGCTGCTGAGCTGTTCCCGGCGGCTGATCAGGGCGGCCACGCGCGGCTGTATGAGCGCGGTGAACGTCTCGGTGAGCGAGGCTGCGTCTGGCTCACCGACCCGTTCCAAGGCGGCGGCCAGCGCGTCTGCCTGGGCGGCGTCGATGATCGCCGATGGCTGGTCACCGGACCACCGGCTGGCCCAGCCGCGTAGCTGCCCGGCCACGTCCGCGCGGGCGGTGGCCAGCCGCTGCTCTGCCTCCGCACAGCCACGGTCGCTGCCGTCGAGCGCTTGCCGGGCCTTGCCCAGGCCCGTCTCGGCCAGCTTGCGGACCTGCTCGGCCTCGCGCACCGACTCGAGACAGCCGCGGACCTCGGCGATGTCGTCGCGCCGCGCGGTGACCCGGGCCTTGGCCGTTACCGGCAGGTCCGCGCCGGTGTCCGCGGTCTCGCCGGGTCCGAGCAGGCCCGCGGCTGCCGCCGCCTCGGCCAGTGCCCGGAGCTGCCGGTCGATGGCGCCGCCGAGCTCAGCCCGGCGGCTGGCCACGGTATCGGCCTCGCGCCGCAGCCCGTCGACGTTGGCCTTGGCCCGTGCCAGCCACTTCTCGTCCTCGGTGAGCCGCTGTGCCTCTTTCACCAGCTGGTCGCGGCGGATGGCCAGCTTCTCGTGATCCTTGTAGGCGTCCCGCTCCTTCAGCGCGGTCAGCTGCGCGTCGAACGTCTCCACGCTGATCCGGGCCACTTCCCCGGCTTCGCTGGCCGCCCGTTCCTCCCGCCCGGCGCTGGCGGCTTCGCGGGCCGCTGTGATGATCGCCTCGACGTGGCCAGCGGCCGCATCCATCCTGGCGGCGAGCTGGTCGACCTGGTGCCGGGTGTGCGCCTTGAGGTACGTGGTGTACTGGGCGAGGAAAGCGCGCACGGCCGCGTCGGCAGCGGCCAGGTCGTCGTGCTGCTTCTGGACGGCCGCCAGGTTCTCGAAGTCCCGCGCTGCCTGCTCGACGAGGTCTTCGTCGACCGGGCTCAGGCCCGCGGTGAGCGTGTCCGAGACCTTGGCCGGGTCCAGGTCCTTGGCCAGCAGCGGCCGGCGCAGCGCGATCAGCAAGTCGAGCAGCTGGGTATAGCGTTCCGGGCCTAGCCCGAACAGCCGCGCGTCCACTGCCTCCTGATAGGCGCGGCGCCGGTCGCCATAGTAGGCGTCCCGGCCGAGGACGGCGGTGAGCTGCTTGGCGGTCAGCGGCCGGGAGTCCGCGGACAGCAAGCCGAAGTCGGTCCCCATCCGCTGCCCGGTGACGAAGAAGGACGGCCGGGCCCGCTCCCAGTTCTTGTGCGCGGTCAGCCCGATGATCAGGGTGACGGTCTCGCCCTGTTCCCCCGCCGGACCACGGCCGAACTCCATCCAGACGTAACCGTGCTCGGCGTCCTGTCCCCGGTACAGCAAGTTCGCCTTCATGGTGCGGTTCTCGCCGCTGAACGGGTCCAGCCGCCGGGCGTCCAGCCCGCCGTCCAGGACGAACGGGAACAGCACCTCCAGCGCCTTCGTCTTCCCGGAGCCGTTGTGGCCGCGCAACGCGAGTCGGCCGTCGGCGAAGACGAACTCCTCGTCGTAGTAATCCCAGAGGTTGATGATCCCGGCCCGGGTCGGCTTGAACCGGGTCGGCGCGGCTACGTCCCGGCGGGCAGTCACGGGGTTCCTTCCGTTGAGCTGGAGAAGTCGAATGCCGCCTGACCGTCATGCCGGGCGCCCTCGGGAAGTGCAGCGGTGATATTCCGGTAGCGGGCAGCGGCGGGCAGTATCAGCGCGCCACCGGGCAGGCACCGGATGAGCCCCAGATCGTCGATGAGCTGAAGCGCGGCGCCGAGCAGCCCATCCGGGTCGTGCTGCCACTGTGCCGTGAACGAGGCCGGGCCGAAGCCGGCGTACAACCCCGCGAGCATGCCTGCTAGCCGGGTTTGCTCGATGAACGGGGCCTCGAGCAGGGCCGGGGAGTCCGGGGCGGGATCGCCGCTCTCGCTGGCCGGCCCGGATGACAGGCGGCCGGCGGCCGGTTCCTCTCCGGCGGGGCCGGCCGGGCGCCCTGCGTCGATCCGGTCCAGCAGGCCGCGCTGGTCGTCGGCGGCGGACGGCACCGGCAGCCGGGTCACCGTCTGGCCGTCATCCGGGTCCTCCAGCAGATCCGCGATCTTCGCCAGCAGCAACCCGGCGGTGCGGTTCACCGCACCACCCCGCCCAGGGAACGGCTGATCGGTGAACCGGCCGGTGGGGTCGGCCAGCATCACCCCCTCAGCGCGCCGCTCGACGACCAGCCCGGTGAGGCGGGTCAGGTTGTCGGCGAGCTCGGTGCTGCGCAGCGCGGCAGCCGTCTCGGAATCCAGGGTGGCGTAGTACGCCACCGGGTACTCCAGCAGCAGCCGCCGGGCCCGCCGGGCGGCAGCTTCCCGCTGGGCGGACCGCTTCGCGCTGATGTCGGCCACGTCTAGCAGCCCAGCCGCCCCGGACAGGTGCTGGATCGGCCGGGCCGGGCGGAACAGGGCGGTGCAGATGTCGTGATCAATGTCGTAGAGGGCGTCCCCGCGGTCCGTGTCGCGCGCCCAGTTCTCCGCCGAGCCGTCGGACAGCCGGAGCGCGCCGTGATCCACCAGCCAGTCCAGCACGTCCACGACCGCCCGCTTGTGCTCGGTGATGGTCGCCTCGAAGCCCAGGCCTGCGATCGCGTTGGCGGTCGGCGCGAAGGCCCGGACCAGGTCGGCCAGGCTGATCTCGATCCGCGACCGCTGGAAGACAGCGAGAACAAGGCACAGGTAGGCGAGCCTCCGCCGGTCGAAGGGCCGCCCGCTGCGGGACGCGAACACCGACCGCTGGGTGGCGTCGACCGTGTCCAGCCGCCGCATCAGCCGTACCTGATGCGCGGTGGCGATGAGCGTGTACCCGAGCAGCTCAGCGAAGTCCCTGGACATCAGGTCGGACCAGCGCAGCACGGCAGCCAGCACCCCCGCGCGGGGGCGGGACGCGGTGATGAGGTCGTTGGTCAGCACCAGCCGCACGGCGTGCTGGTAGGAGCCGAGATCGCTGGGCGCCACTTCGCGGGCGGCAGTCGCCTCAGCCATCGCTGCTTCCCGCAGCCGCGGCGGCCGGAGCGCCCTGCCAGGTGGCTGGCGCCGCCGTCCGCGGGCCTCCGGCGGCGGGCCGGGCCGGGCTGATCTCCAGGCGGAGCCCCGGCAGGTGCAGGACACCATGCTCGGTCCGCACCAGGCTGCCGTGCGGGGACGGCACCAGCCGGATCGTCAGGACGTCATTGCCGCCGGATCCGGCCGTGATCCGCCCGGCCACGACCGACCTGGCTTCCAGCGCCCTCGTCAGCAGCGTGAGCAGGACACGGGTCTGGCCCTCGTCGAGCACCCGGTCGTCCAGCCCGGCGCTGAGCAGCTGCCGCGCGGCTGCCTGCTCGGCTGCGCGCCGCGCCGCCTGGCGGCGCCGCAGGTCCGCCCGAACCCCGTCGGCGGCCTGCAGCCGTTGCGGCACGCCGGGCGTGGGCGCCTTGCCCCGCCGGAACAACGTGACCGCGACCTCGACGCCTGGCGCATCATGCCAGGACAGCCGGGGCGAGATCAGCTCGCTGTCCTCGTGCACGCCGCCGAGATGCCGTGCCCGCCGCAGGCCGAATACGGCGCCCATCAGGGCATGCGCGGCATCCTCATCAGCGGTGTTGAACGTCCACGCCGCCAGGTGCCAGAGCTGGGTGGCACGGTTGATCCCGCCGCGCTGAGCCTCGGTGATCTGGCGGAGCAGCGCGATCATGCTGGACACTCCGGCACGGGTAGCGGCGGCCAACTCGGCGGCGCGCGATCCCTCCCCGTCCGCGGAAAACCAGGCCCGGACGGCTGCCCACCGGCGCCGCCAGTCGTCGAGCACGTCGTCGTACTGCATCAAAGGCCGTTCGTCGGCCTCGGCCGCCCGGTTCAGGAGGGTGCCAATCCCGGTCGACTCGACCTGCGCCACGGCGAGGGCCAACCGGGGCAGGTACCGGTCCAGTTCCGCCATGAAGTCGCTCATGTGCGCGAGCAGGGCGTGCTTGTATCGCAGGAACGTCTCCGGTGAGGCGTCGGTGGACCGGGTGATGTCACCCAGCGTCAGGTGGAACCGGGCGGACCGCCGGGCCATGTCCTCCATCACCCGGTCCAGGCTGGTCAGCCGCCGCACGATCTCCTCGCCGTCACCGGCCCGGTTGGCCTCGGCGAGCCCGCGCATATCGCGCAGGATGTCGGAAAACACAAGCCGGGACAGGTTCGCGTCCTGCACCCGCGCCGCGAGCACGCCCTCCACCGCCGTGTATGCGCGGTGTCCCAGCTCGCTGAACTGGTAGACCGACTGCCGGTTCCGGTACCTGGCCAGGCTGCCCGCCCGCGAGGCGTCCTCGAGGCGGTGCAGGACCCCGTCGTCGGTGAGGTTGTCCAGCCGACCCCGAAGGCTGGTCAGGTTTCCGGGGACGGTGTCGTGGGCGGCGGCGAACTCGGCCAGGACCTCCGCCACGTCATCGGTGTGTGCCTGCGCCACGTGGGCACCGCGGAGCCGGTCCATGGCGCGCAGCACCCACAGGTAGGCGAGGTAGTCGTCGCGGCGGGTGAACCCGAACAGCCGGAACCGGTCATTGACCGCGAGCGCATCGAGGTCGAACGGATCGACCTGGCTATCGACCACCGCCATCGCGACGAGCCGCTCCCTGTTAGCGCCGTCGTGGGACATGCCGTCCTCATGATGGCACCACCCGGTGACACTGGGCGCGGCCATGAAACATCAATCGGTAACGGTCGGCAGCTTGCCACGCCGACCGCACACGGCATGAACTGCAGGCTATCCCTCTCGCTGGGCATCGATGGTCAGGCCGCCGTCAGAGCGGCGCCCCGGAGCGGCGCAGCTAGTCGCTCCAAGTCTGCCTGTTCGGCGTCATCAGCTACCAGGCCCGCCACCGAGGCAGCCAGGCGATCCTGGGCCGTCCGAGAGAAATGCCCCGGTTCTGGCTGGATCCGTCCGGCATCACCGGCTACTGCGCACGGGCAGAACGCGACGCGGAACATGGCGGCGCCTCAGTCCACGGCGAATGACGGTCGTCGGCGCTTCCACCGCGGCCTTGGCGCTCTTGGGCGAGGAGCGCAGGGACGATGGATGCCGGGTGGCCACGCGCGCGCGTTCCTGGTGGCGGACACCGGTCATCAGAACAAGATCAATTTGAGTGGCAGACAGTGCCCGCGAGAGCCGGTCCCGGGCTTGCTGATGCTGGTTTGAGCTCGCGTTCTGGGTGGTCACAAGCCCTGCCTGCGGTGACGTGGCCTGCCGGAGATCCATGGGAAGGAGAAGGTCTATGGTTCGATTCCGTAAGGGGGCTCCCAGGTAGTTAAGCTATTTCGAAATTATCCTCGTTCCTATTTGTCGCTTTCGTGGAACGAGTCATAGAGACGCTCTCGCGCTCAGAGCGTTCACGCCGACCACCTCGACAGTGATTGATCACTCTCTGTTATCAGATTGCCCCGCATCAGGCTATGGCGTGGCTGACGATCAGCTGCATGAGGCTGGTCGCCGCGGTGAGGAATGAGCGGGCCATGGGGTCTGCTGACAGGGCCGCTGCGGGGCCTTGCCCGAAGTGGGGACCGCTGGGGTGAGTGCCGTCACCCGGGCGTGCCCGGCCGGAAGCGGCGGCAGGGACTGCTCATCCCACGGGCCGATGGCGTTGGCGATGTCCTGCCCGGTGGCGAGCCAGCTGTCGATGGCCGTCTGGATGCTGGCCACGGAGCGGTCCTCCCACACCACGGCCTTGCCCGTGTAGTTGAGGTACCGGGCCGAGCCATCTCGGTAGGCGGCAAGCAGGTCATGGCATCTTGTACGGGCATCTCGGTAGCCGCGCCGAGGACGAGCTTGGCCCGGTCGGCCGGGGGCTGGTAGCTGGCCTGGTGCAAGAAGTGCCACGTTTGCAGGGTCTGGCGCGATTCAAGACCCTCGGCGGAAGCGATCTGCAGCCAGATCCTGGCCGCCTGGTGCTGCTGGCCTGCGTGTACCAGCCGCCGGGCCTGGTCGAACGAGTTCCACGGCTCACTGGGGTCACCGGTGCCCTGAGCCACCCAGTCATCGAGGGCGGCGTCACCGTAGATGAATTGGCTGAAAGCGCGGGGTGGGCCGGGAGTGTCCGACGGGCCGGTCATGGCTCCACTATCGCAGGCAGAAACCACATGCCGTTTCACGTTCGAGATGGGTGGGGAAACGCCTGCTTCGGCCAACTTGTTAGGCGGGACAGCCTGATCTGTGGGGCTCAGCGGATGAGCTGCGGAAAGTCAGCCGCACAGTCCGAAGCCTCGGTACGCTAGCTGGCCTGAGGCTGTGATCGCGTCTCTTGATCAGCCGCCATGCCCCGTCATCGCAGCGGTCGGCTGGCTGGCCTGCCGTCAGGCTTCACGGACCGGGCTGGCATCATACGAGCGTGGGTGGCAGAACGTCCCTGTTTTGATTGCCTGCGTGATTGCAGGCTGCACCCCCTATTCCTTTGATGGCACCCGGTACCGCCGCGAGGAAGCCGCGATTATATGGCCAGGATGACCTATAGCGAGCGAATGGATAAGTTTGATGCTGCGCTCAAAGCGGCGGCGTCGGGCAGTGATGTGGACCAGGCGCTGGTGAGCATGCTGGCTGATCCAGGTCTGGATTCGTATGAGCGGGTCGGGGTGGTGGCGGCACTAGGGCATACCCATGGAGACAGCGGGTCACGGGCGCTGAGGGAACAGTTTGCGGCCGCCTGCGAGACGTTTCCCGGCACTACCAAGCGCAGGCGGTCATGGAACCGTGACCTCATCTGCGCCTGCGTCGCCGCTCTTACTGTGCGCGACGGCCCAGCCGCCACCGGCATCTATACCGCAGCGGTGCGTCACCCGAATTGGATCATCCGCAGCTATGGCATCGGCGCCCTGGCGGTGGCAGGTGATGACTCGGCCTGGGATGAGATCATGACCTGGCTCGGGAACGCCCTGCAGCGGAAAATACGAGCCAGCGGCTGGACCTGGGGGCAGGTGCTCGAGGCAACTGAGTACCTGGCGCGCCACTGCAGCCAAGACCCGGCCAGGAGCACGCAGCTGATCTTGATGCTGCGTGATCACTGGCGCAACCTCCCAGATCCAGGGCACATCGAGCGATGCTGGCCCGGGATAGGGCCAGACGGCCCGCACCCAGGCACCATAGACCTGCCTGGCACACACAAGGTCCTGCCCCCCTGGTGACCCGACATCGGCCATGAGGTCCCGGCTATCCCACCAAGACGCGCAGATCGGACACTGGAGGCCCGTCACTTCGGTGGACAGTGGACACGCTAGTATCACTGGCCCCAGGAGGAACCTCGATGGTGACGAAGTACCAGAAGTTCGGCGACGGCTATAAGGCCGAGGCTGTGAAACTTTACCGGGAGTCAAATCAGTCGATCGCGGAGACGGCGAGAAATCTCGGGCTGAAAGAATCGACCCTGGCTAACTGGGTTAAGAAAGACAAGGATAATGAGGCGGTCGCGGCGGGCGAGGCACCGCTGACACCGGCGGAGCGGACGCGGATCAAGGAGCTGGAGGCGGACGTCCGGCGCCTTAACATGGAGAACGCGTTCCTGAAAAAAGCGAGTGCGTACTTCGCGAGCCAAAACCTCTGAAGTTCTTGTTTATTCATGAGGTAGTGGAGGAGCAGCGGCGGCTGCCTCCCGGAGTGCGCTTTCCAGTCCATTTTATGTGCCGCATGCTAGAAGTGACGCGGCAGGGATATTACGAATGGAGGAAGCGGCCGGTCTCGGCGCATGATGGAAAGGACGCCGAGCTGACCGCGCGGATCAGGTACCTGCATGAGGAAAAGCACAAGAGCCGGGCTGGCGTCGAGCGGATCTTGTGGGACTTGCAGGAGGAGGGGCACGTCACCTCCGAGCGCCGGGTGCGCCGCCTGGCGCGGGCCGCGGGCCTGCAGTGCGTGCACCCCGGCCCGTCAGCGAGGACGACCGTGCAGGACAGCAAGGTGACCAGCGGCCTGGTGGACCTGGTGGACCGCCAGTTCACCGCCCCCCAGCCGGACCAGCTCTGGGTCGGTGACATTACCTATATCTGGACGTATTCTGGTTTCGCGTACCTGGCGACGCTTATCGATATGTGCTCGAATATGGTTGTCGGCTGGGCCGTCGGCGACCATATGCGTACCGAGCTGGTAATGGAGGCCCTGGGAAATGCGCTGGCGGCCCGCCGGCCGGGGGCAGGTGAGCTTATCGTGCACCATGACCGCGGCTCCCAGTACACCTCGGGAATGTACCGGGACCGCCTTTTCGCCGAGGAAATTATCCCGTCGGTCGGCCACACCGGGATCTGCTATGACAACGCTTCGGCAGAATCGTTCAACGCGACTATCAAGAAGGAGCTGATCTATCAGCACGTATGGCGTGACGCGGACGAGGTCAGGACCGCCGTGTTCGGCTACATCGAGCAATATTACAATCGCGTACGGAAGCAGCGCCGACTCGGCAAGATAAGCCCGGCTGATTACGAGAGAAAGCTTGACAACCGGGCACCAAAATCGGCATAATAAAGGTGTCCACGAAAATGCGCGGACTCCAGCGCAGGGACCACCGTTGCTGATCGATCAGTTCCTCCCGCGCTACGACTTCGCTATCGTGCACGCGCAGGTGTTCCGCGTCCCGCCGGAGGTGTGCCTGCGGGCTGCCCGCAACCTTGACCTGTTCCGGCACCCCGCCCTCAGGCTGCTGCTGGATCCCCCGGCTTTCGGCCCTGGCTTTGATGTCTCGCGGCCGCCTCCCGGCGTCGCGCTGCCAGCAGATGTGAGCCCGCCCGCCAACTGGGTGATAACCCGCCGTATCACCCGGCCAGAGACTGGCGGCGGCGGAGTCAGAGACCGGCTTCCCTCGCGACCACACGGCACCTCCCCAGCATGGCCACCCCCGTGGCGGAACTCCACATGGACGACACGCCCGCCACATTGGCCAGCCATCCCTGGCTGTGGTGCGCCGCGAGGGAGAACCCGGCGGCGCAACCCGGCACGATGACCACGTGCTGCCAGCGTGGCCGGGGACGTGCCTGCCGGGACGACAGCGCAGGC
>DATKRG010000029.1:0-4316 GCA_035532275.1 Streptosporangiaceae bacterium
GCTGGGGACGAGCCAGCCGCTCACGATCGTTTTAGGATGGGAGACTGACGCGGTGGTCTTCGAAGGATTCACGAACGAAGTTCCCGACGTCGACCCGGTCGAGACATCCGAGTGGGTCGAGTCGCTCGATGAGATCGTCGAGCGCCAGGGCAAAGCCCGGGCGCGCTTCTTGCTTGTGAAGCTGCTCGACCGCGCCCGCGCCTTGCAAGTGAACTTCCCGACGACGGTGACGTCGCCGTACGTCAACACGATCTCCGCCGACGAAGAGCCCGACTTCCCGGGCGACGAGTACCTCGAACGGCGGATCCGCGCCTACATCCGCTGGAACGCGGCGGTCATGGTGTCCCGGGCGAACCGGGCGGGGCTGGGCGTCGGCGGCCATATCGCGACCTACGCCTCAGCCGCGAGCCTGTACGAGGTCGGCTTCAACCACTTCTTCCGCGGCAAGGACCACGGCGAGTCCGGCGACCAGGTGTTCTTCCAGGGCCACGCAGCGCCGGGCATCTACGCCCGCGCCTTCCTGGAAGGCCGGCTGAGCCAGCAGCAGCTCGACGGGTTCCGGCAGGAACTGTCCCACCCCGGCGGCGGGCTGCCGTCCTACCCGCACCCCCGGCTGATGCAGGACTTCTGGGAGTTCCCGACCGTCTCCATGGGCCTGGGCGCGATCAACGCCATCTACCAGGCACGGTTCAACCGATACCTGCTGGCCAGGGAGATCGCCGACACCAGCCGCTCCCGCGTGTGGGCGTTCCTGGGCGATGGCGAGACCGACGAGCCCGAGGTGCTGGGCGCCATCGGGGTGGCCGCCCGGGAGGAGCTGGACAACCTCACCTTCGTCATCAACTGCAACCTGCAGCGGCTGGACGGCCCGGTCCGCGGCAACGGCAAGATCATCCAGGAGCTGGAAGCCTTCTTCCGCGGCGCGGGCTGGAACGTGATCAAGGTGATCTGGGGCCGGGACTGGGACCCGCTGCTGGCCCAGGATGTGGACGGGGTGCTGGTCAACAAGATGAACACCACCCCGGACGGGCAGTTCCAGACCTACGCGGTGGAGTCCGGCGCCTACACCCGCGAGCACTTCTTCGGCGGCGACCCCCGGCTGCGGGCCATGGCCGAGCACCTGTCCGACGACCAGGTACGCAACCTGTCCCGGGGCGGGCACGACTACCGCAAGGTCTACGCCGCTTTCAAGGCGGCCACCGAGCATGTCGGCCAGCCGACCGTGATCCTCGCGCACACGATCAAGGGCTGGACGCTAGGCCCCGACTTCGAAGGCCGCAACGCCACCCACCAGATGAAGAAGCTCACCGTCGCCGAGCTCAAGGCCTTCCGCGACCGGCTGTACCTGCCGATCGCGGACGCGGCCCTGGAGGCGGGGCTGCCGCCCTACTACCACCCGGGCGAGGATTCCGACGAGATCACCTACATGCGCGAGCGCCGGGCCGCGCTCGGCGGCTACCTGCCCAGGCGGGTGGTGCGGGCCAAGCCGCTGCAGCTGCCGCCCGACTCGGCCTACAGCGAGCTGAAACGGGGCTCTGGCAAGCAGGCGGTCGCCACCACCATGGCATTCGTCCGGCTGCTCAAGGACCTCATGAAGGACCCGGCGATCGGTGCCCGGTTCGTTCCGGTCATCCCGGACGAGGCGCGCACGTTCGGCATGGACTCGCTGTTCCCGACCGCCAAGATCTACTCCCCGCACGGGCAGTCCTACGAGGCGGTGGACCGTGCCCTGCTGCTGTCCTACAAGGAGTCCGAGCGGGGGCAGATCCTGCACGAGGGCATCAGCGAGTCCGGCGCGATGGGCTCGGTGATCGCGGCCAGCACCGCCTACGCCACTCACGGCACGCCGATGATCCCGGTGTACGTCTTCTACTCGATGTTCGGCTGGCAGCGCACCGGCGACCAGATGTGGGCGCTGGGCGACCAGCTCGGCCGTGGCTTCCTGCTCGGCGCGACCGCCGGGCGGACCACGCTGACCGGTGAGGGGCTCCAGCACAACGACGGCCACTCGCCCCTGCTGGCCTCGGTCAGCCCGGCGTGCGTGTCCTACGACGCGGCCTGGGGCTACGAGCTGTCCTACATCATGCGGGACGGCCTGCGCCGGATGTACGGGTCCTCCGCCGAGCACCCCACAGGCGAGGACATCTTCTACTACCTCACCGTCTACAACGAGCCCTACGTCCAGCCCGCCGAGCCCGCCGGCTACCCGGGCGGTACCGCCGCCCTGGAGCAGGGCATCCTGCGCGGGCTCTACCGGTACGCCACCGCGCCCGACCCCGAGCAGCCCGCCCCGTCCGGCAACGGCACCGGCTCCGCCGACAATGGCACCATGCCGCGGGCGCAGATCCTGGCCTCCGGGGTGGCCGTCCGCTGGGCGCTGGACGCGCAGCGGCTGCTGGCGGAGGACTGGGGGGTGGCGGCGGACGTGTGGTCGGCCACCTCCTGGACCGAGCTGCGCCGGGACGCCCTGGCCTGCGAGGAGTGGAACCTGCTGCACCCCGACGTGGAGCCGCGCGTCCCCTACGTCGCCCAGGTGCTGGAGGGCCAGCCCGGCCCGGTGACGGCGGTGAGTGACTGGATGCGGGCGGTGCCGGACCAGATCGCCCGCTGGGTGCCGGCCCCGTTCACCTCGCTGGGCACCGACGGGTACGGGTTCTCCGACACCCGCGCCGCCGCCCGCCGGTACTTCCACGTGGACGCCGAGTCGATCACCTTGGCCGTGCTCTCCCAGCTCGCCCGCCGGGGTGAGGTCAAGCCGGAGGCGCTGAGCCAGGCGGTGGAGAAGTACCGGCTCGACCTCTCCGTCAGCGCCGCGCTCGCCCCGCCCAGCTAACCCACGCAGGTACACCAAACAGCGGTTCGATGCACCCAGGACAGCATCGAACCGCTGTTTGCTGCTGCTGTGGGCCAGCCCCGGCCGGCCTGGCGTTTCTGGTGAAACGTGCCCCTAAAAGCCTCCTTATGCATTAGTGTCCTGTTCAGTCCGGCCGATGCCCCCATTCGCCGCCCCGCCGGGTGCCCTGGATCACCGCACCGGAGGCCGGACGCTGCCTGGCGCCGCGGTGGCGGCCCATCCGGAACATCATGAGGCCCTGGATCAGCATCCCCCGGTGGATCAGCACCCCACGCTCGTTCAGCCCCCCGCACACGGTCACCTCCCGGCGCTGTGGACGTCACCGGCGGCCGCGGCCAGCCAGCTCCCGCCAGCTGACCCGCAGCAGCGCGATCATCGGCCTGATCCTGGTGCTGGCGGTCTGCGGGCTCGGCTTCCGCCAGGTCACCGGCCACCGGGCGGGCACCAGTGCCGCCGCCCGCGCCTCCCGCGCCGAGCAGCTGGCCGACAATGCCGAAGCGGCCCACGCGGTGGCGGCGCTGCAGCGGCGGTACAGCCCGGTCACCTATGTGGGGACCCGCACCTGGCAGTCCGCGAACGCCATCGGGGCGACGATCGACTACATGCGGGCCTCCGGTTCCCGCGCCTACCTGAGCGACCTGGGCAGGACCTACCAGGCGCACCACGGCCGCGGCGACTTCCTGAACGCCTACTACGACGACGAAGGCTGGTGGGCGCTCACCTGGATCAAGGCCTATGACCTGACCAGGAACCCGGCCTACCTCGGCGAGGCCAAGCGCATCTTCGCCGACATGACCGGCGGCTGGGACAGCACCTGCGGCGGCGGTCTGTGGTGGAGCAAGGCCCGGCGGTACAAGAACGCGATCGCCAACGAGATCTTCCTCCAGGTGGCGGCCAAGCTGCACGCCAGGACCCCGGGCGACTCGGCCTATGAGGCCTGGGCCGACCGGGAATGGGCCTGGTTCCAGCACACCGGCATGCTCACCGGCTCCCACCTCGTCATCGACGGGCTGGCACACTGCAAGCCGGACCTCAGCTCACCGACCTGGACCTACAACCAGGGCATGCTCATCGGCGGGCTGGTGTCGCTGGCCCGGATCACCGGCCACAGGCCGCTGCTGGGCACCGCCGTCCAGATCGCGGACGCGGTGACCGACAGCGGCGCGCTCAGCCCGCGCGGCATCCTGCACGACCCGTGCGAGCCGTCCTGCGGGCTGGACGGGCCGCTGTTCAAGGGCATCTTCATGCAGAACCTCCAGCTGCTGTCGGATCAGGTCGGCGGCAGCTACCAGGCCTACATGCACCACAACGCGCTGGCGGTGTGGGACAGCGACCGCAGGGGTGACGAGTTCGGGCTGTCCTGGTCGGGGCCGTTCGACTCCGCCAGCACCGCCCGGCAGACCGCTGCCCTGGACGTCCTCAACACCCAGGTGTCGGCCGGCCTGGGCGGCTGATCTGCGGC
>DATKRG010000030.1:0-2656 GCA_035532275.1 Streptosporangiaceae bacterium
CAGATTGCCGTGCACTGGCGCGAGGAGGAGTACATCTACCCTCCTGAGTCATTCATCGCTCAGGCCAACGCCGCCGATCCGGCTATCTACGACCGGTTCAGCGAGGAGCACTTCCCGGACTGCTTCACCGAGTACGCGGACATGCTGCACTGGGACAAGAAGTGGGACACGATCCTGGACACCACTAACGCGCCGTTCTGGAAGTGGTTTGTCGGTGGGCGGCTGAACGCCTCCTACAACTGTGTGGACCGCCATGTGGCCGCGCATGGCAACAAGGCAGCCCTGATCTGGGTGCCCGAGCCCGAGGCGGAGGAGCCGGTCGCGGTCACCTACCGGGACCTGTATCACCGGGTGAACGAGTTCGCCGCGCTCCTGCGGGACTTCGCCGGGCTCAAGGCCGGCGACCGGGTGACCCTGCACATGCCGATGGTCCCTGAACTGCCGGTGACGATGCTCGCGTGCGCCCGGCTCGGTGTTGTCCACTCCCAGGTGTTCGGCGGGTTCAGCGGCACCGCCTGCGGTCACCGGGTCGCTGACTCCGGCAGCCACGTGCTGATCACGATGGATGGCTACTACCGCAGCGGCGAACTGGTCGACCACAAGGTCAAGGCCGATGAGGCGGTCGAGGAGGCACGCAAGGAGGGCCAGGAGGTCGACAAGGTCCTGGTGTGGCGGCGTCATCCGGGCCAGTACGCCTCGCCGACCCCGATGGTCGAGGGCCGTGACTTCTTCGTCGACGACGTGATCGGCCCCTACCGTGGCCAGATCGTGGAACCGGTGTCGATGCCGGCCGAGGCGCCGCTGTTCCTCATGTACACTTCCGGCACCACCGGCCGGCCCAAGGGCGCCCAGCACAGCACCGGCGGCTATCTCGCCTACGTGACCGGCACGTCCAAGTACTACCAGGACATCCACCCGGACGACACGTACTGGTGCATGGCCGACATCGGGTGGATCACCGGCCACTCCTACATCGTGTACGGGCCGCTGTCGCTCGGGACGACGAGCGTGGTCTACGAGGGCACCCCGAACTACCCCGACGCCGGGCGGCCGTGGCGGATCGCCGAGCGGCTCGGGGTGAACATCTTCCACACCTCGCCCACCGCCATCCGGATGCTGCGCAAGGTTGGCCCGGACGAGCCGGCCAAGTACAGCTACCACTTCAAGCACATGACGACGGTCGGCGAGCCGATCGAGCCCGAGGTCTGGCGCTGGTACCACAAGACCGTTGGCAAGGGCGAGGCAGCGATCGTGGACACCTGGTGGCAGACCGAGAACGGTGGCTTCCTGGGCAGTACACTGCCCGCCCTCAAGCCGATGAAGCCCGGCAGTTGCGGCCCGGCGGTGATCGGCATCTACCCGGTCATCTACGACGAGGAAGGCCATGAGGTGCCGGCCGGCAAGGCCGGCAACATCTGCATCCGCAACCCCTGGCCGGGGATCTTCCAGACCATCTGGGGCCAGCCGGAGCGGTTCGTGGACGTGTACTACCGGAAGTACAACACCAACCCCGACAGCAAGGACTGGCGCGACTGGCCTTACTTCGCGGGCGATGGCGCGGTCCGGGCCGCCGACGGTTACTACCGGATCCTCGGCCGGGTCGATGATGTGATCAACGTGGCCGGGCACCGGCTGGGCACCAAGGAGCTGGAGTCGGCGACCCTGACCGTCCCGGAGGTGGCGGAGGCGGCGGCGGTCCCGGTGATGGACGACATCCGCGGCCGGGCGGTCGAGATGTACGTCTCGCTCAAGCCCGGATACGTCGCCAGCCCGGAGATGGCCGCCAAGGTCACCCACGCGATCGAGGTCGAGATCGGCAAGATCGCACGGCCGAAGCACGTATGGATCGTGCCGGACATGCCCAAGACCCGGTCCGGCAAGATCATGCGCCGGGTCATCGCGGCGGTTTCCAACTTCACCGACATCGGGGACGTGACCACGCTGGCCAACCCCGAGGTGGTGGAGGGCATCCGCCATCACGTGCAGGCCGAGAAGGTCAGCAAGGGCGAGGTGCCGCGGGAGCTGACCGAGGCGGAGTACGAGGAGATCAAGGCCTTCGGAGCCGAGTGAGGTAGGTACTCGGGCTCCGGGCTAGAGAGGGAGGCGCGCTTCTAGGAGGGACAGGCCTTCGTCGAATCGTTTGGCGAAGTCCGCCAGGTTGTCGCCGGGGCCGGCGAACCAGGCCGTCATCGCGACGCCGACGATGGCGCCAGCGAAGACGCGGACGTTCGGGTCGGACGGGTCGCGGCCGGACCGTTCTGCCAGCGCTGCCGCGATGATGGCGATGGTCCGGGCGGACTCGTCCAGGCTGCGGGCACGGACGGCGGGCACGGTGAGAGCCAGGTTCATGCCCTCACGCAGCCGGGTGAGCTCTTCCGGGGGGATGGACGCGAACGCGGCGTGCATGCCGGCGCGCAGGGCCGCGACAGGGCCTAGCTCGGGGGGCTGGGCCTTGACCGCTTCCAGCCAGAGCAGGTCCATGTCGTCCTGCAGCACGACGTCTTCCTTGGTGGGGAAGTACCGGAAGAACGTGCTCGGGGAGACCTCGGCGGCCCCGGCGATCTGCTCGACCGTGGTGGCGTCGTAGCCCTGCTCGCGGAACAGCGCGAACGCGTGCTCCCGGATGGCAGCACGCGTCCTGGCCTTCTTCCGCTCG
>DATKRG010000031.1:0-2719 GCA_035532275.1 Streptosporangiaceae bacterium
GTGAGCGCGGTCTGTCTGGCTGAGCCGGCCGAAGATCCGTTCAGCCTCGGTTCCCCGGGCAGCACGGATCGCATCGAGGATGCTGGTGCCGTGCTCGGTCAGCTCGACGAGGGTGGCCCGCCGGTCGCCGGGATCGCTCCGCCGTTCGACCAGGTCCCGGGATTCGAGGGCGTCGACGACCTCGGTGGTCGAGCGAGCCGCGATATGCAGATGCTCCGATAGGTCTGACAGGCGCATCACCCCGTGGCGCTTCAGCACGCGCAGGGCCCGGAAGTGGGAAGGAGTGATGAGGTTACCTCAGTAAGGGAGTGATGAGGTTACCTCAGTAAGCAAGCATCTTGTCCCGAGGGCCCGCCTGCCGCGCGGGCCTCCCCCGGCAGAATCGAGCACGCACTTGGCGTCACCAGACCCGAACCCAAAGATCAGCAACACTGGCCGGTCCCGCGGCGCGAGAACGGTCACGGCCGCGGAGAAAGCGCAGGCACGCGAGGTGTCGCTGCGCCGCATCGGGCAGCTGTTCACCCCCTACCGCTGGCAGCTGGCGATCGTCACCGCCATCATCGCGGCCTCCTCCGTCGTCGGAGTGGCCTCACCGTTCCTGCTGCGCGCAGTCCTCGACACCGCCCTCCCGGACAGGAACGTGCGGCTGCTCGTCTTGCTGGTGGCCGGCATGATCGGCATCGCCGCCGTTACCTCCGCCTTCGGGGTGATCCAGACCTGGATCAGCACTAAGGTCGGCCAGCAGGTCATGCACGGACTGCGCACCAGCGTCTTCGGCCACCTGCAGCGGCAGTCGGTCGCCTTCTTCACCCGCACCCGGACCGGCGAGGTCCAGTCCCGCATCACCAACGACATCGGCGGCATGGAATCCGTGGTGACGTCCACCGCGACCTCCATCGCCGCCAACCTCACCACGGCGGTCGCCACCGCGGTTGCCATGGTCGCCTTGTCCTGGCAGCTGGCCCTCATCTCGCTGGTCGTTATGCCGCCCGCGATCTACCTGAGCCGCAAGGTGGCCCGCATGCGCCGGGCCATCACCACCGAGCAGCAGCGCGAACTGGCCGACCTCAACGTCACCATCGAGGAAGGCCTGTCGATCAACGGCATCCAGCTGGCTAAGACGATGGGCGCCGGGCCGGCCCTGGTGCACCGGTTCACCGCCTCCTCGGCCCGCCTGATCGACCTGGAGCTGCGCTCCCAGCTGGCCGGACGCTGGCGGATGGCCTCGATGAGCATCATCTTCGCCGCGATCCCGGCGATCATCTACCTCGCCGCCGGGCTGCCCGTCACCGCCGGTGCGATGACCATCGGCACCCTGGTCGCCTTCACCACCCTGCAGACCAGCCTCTTCCGGCCGCTGACCGGCCTGCTCAACACCAGCGTCTCGGTGATCAGCTCGCTGGCGCTGTTCGCGCGGATCTTCGAATACCTCGACCTGCCCGTCGACGTGGACGACCCCGCCCGCCCGGCCGGGATCGACCCGGCGCGGATCACCGGGCACGTCCGCCTCACCGGCGTCAGCTTCACCTATCCCGGCGCCGATCGGCCCGCCGTGACCGGCGTCGACCTGGACGTACCGGCCGGCACCACGCTGGCCGTGGTCGGCGAGACCGGATCGGGCAAGACCACCCTCGCCGCACTGATCGCCCGCCTCTACGACCCCACCAGCGGCAGTGTCCGCATCGACGGCATCGACATCCGCGACATGAGGCTCGCTGACCTCGCCGCCATCGTGGGCGTGGTGAGCCAGGAGACCTACCTCCTGCACACCACGGTGCGGGAAAACCTGCGCTACGCCAAGCCTGAGGCTACCGATACCCAGATCGAGGACGCCGCCCGTGCCGCCCAGATCCACGACCTGATCGCCGGGCTGCCCGACGGCTACGACACCATGGTCGGCTCCCGCGGGCACCGTTTCTCCGGCGGCGAGAAGCAGCGCATCGCCATCGCCCGGACCCTGCTGCGCGACCCGCGTGTGCTCGTGCTGGACGAGGCCACCAGTGCCCTGGACACCGAGACCGAGCGCGCCGTCCAGGCTGCGTTCGACAACCTCGCCGCAGGCCGCACCACCATCACCATCGCCCACCGGCTCTCGACTGTGCGCAACGCCGACCAGATCGCCGTCCTGGACCACGGCCACATCCTCGAATCCGGCACCCACGCCAGCCTCCTCGCCGGCAACGGCCGCTACGCCGCCCTGGCCGCATAAGCCTGCGCGACGCTCATTGGTCACACGCCAAGGATCCGTCACCTGACCGATGTTTCGGCCTGAAACTTGCAGCAGTATTTTTCGTGCAAGCTACCCAGCGTCAGCAGTCTGACCGGGATCGCCCGGGCTGGCCGCACACAGGCCCCGGCGCTTGTGGCTGGACCGGCGGGCCACTGGCCTGGCGTCGCTCTTCCCGCCTGACGCCAGGCCGTGGGCCGGGCCTCGGCTTCCCCCTCGCTCAAGGAGCATGATGAACGACGACCAGCACGACCACGACAGCGGTCATCTGCCTGCGGAACATGCGGGGATCCGGCCGCTGCCGGGTCTGGGCCCGCTGGAGAGCGCCATCATGCTCACACTGTGGGACACATCCGAGCCGCTCAAGGTCGCGCGGGTAGCCGAGCGTCTCGCCTACCCGCGCGATCCCGCATACACCACGGTGATGACCGTGCTGACCATCCTGTGCCGTAAGGACCTGGCCAGCCGCCGCCGCAACGGCCGCGCCTGGCT
>DATKRG010000032.1:0-4704 GCA_035532275.1 Streptosporangiaceae bacterium
GTGCCGCGCACGGCCGCCCCGCCGTAGGCGCTGCACACCGGCGCCTTCGCCACCTGGCCGCCGACCCCGCCCAGATGCGAGCCGTCCAGCAGGTACCCGGTGCCGCGCTTGCCGACGGCGAGCACCATCCCGCCGGGCAGCAGCACCGGGGACAGCGCCCCCAGGTCGAGGTCGGCCGCGTTGTCGGCGGCCCAGACGGCCGGGGCGAATATCTGGGTCCGGTGAAGCCCTAGTGTCAGCGCGGTGACCGAGTCGCTGCCGTCATAGGCGCCGCTGGTGGCGGCGCCGTTGCCCACGCTGGCGTACAGCGTGCCGCCGGGGCCGCTGACCAGCCCGCCAGCGGTCCAGATCCCGCCCTCGCGGGCAGTGGGCACCACGTAGGAGATCAGTGGCCCGCTGCCGGAAACCGGGACCCCGACCACAGAGCCCCGGTAGGGCCCGCAGTCCCCGGCCAGGCCACCGAACGCGATGTACACCCGGCCACCCGCCAGTGCCAGGGCGGCCCGCTGCTGGTCGAACCTGGGCTGGCCGTCCGGGGTGCGGATGTCGCGGCGGAAGGCGACGTGCCCGGAGGTGACGGACACGCCCACCAGCACATGGTGGTAACCGGTCGTCTCCGCGACCGCATAGACCAGCCCGGTCGCCGGATCGTAGGCGGTGGTGCCGGTGATGCCGAGCGGGTCGATGTTGCCGCACGGCAGGAACCGGCGCGGCAC
This sequence comes from Streptosporangiaceae bacterium, assembly GCA_035532275.1. Classification (GTDB taxonomy): domain Bacteria; phylum Actinomycetota; class Actinomycetes; order Streptosporangiales; family Streptosporangiaceae; genus UBA9676. Next base: position 717 of record DATKRG010000032.1, read on the forward strand.
CGGCGTCCCGACGTGGACACGCCAGCGCACCCGGCCGCTCGCCCGGTCCAGCCCATAGACCGAGTCGCCCTCGGTGGCCGCGACGACCAGCCCGCCGACGGCGAGCGGCTGGCCGTAGACAGCGCCGTCCAGATGGCGCGTCCAGGCGATGGACAGCGCCCTTGCCGGCGGGGCCGCATCGGCGAACCCGGTGTGGGCGGCGTCGCGATGGTAGTTCGGCCAGTCGGAGGAGACCGGCCCGGACGCGGACCGCCCGGATGCGGACGGCCCGGATGCGGACGGCCCCGGCGAGGTGGCTGCCGGGGAACTCGGGGGACTGGCCACCCCGGCGCTGCCCGCGCTCGCGCAGCCGCCGACGGCCAGAGCCAGCAGCGGCACGGTGAGACGGGACAGGCGCATGCGGTCCAGTCTGCCCGACCGTGGTGCCCGGCTGGGACGCGTCCGGCGGGGGGCCGCCCGGCGACGCCGCTCGATTCGGCCGTAACATCCATTTACGCAGGTCATGACCTGCGGGCATACCCTGACGGCCACCGGGGAAAGAGGCATCCGTGGGCACGGGGTGCAGCCCGAGGGAAAATGGAAACAGGCGAGGTGGGTATGGCGGTTGGCTCCTTTGTCGCGCTGGGGGACAGTTTCACCGAGGGGCTGGACGACCCACGCGCCGATCAGCATGGCTATCGCGGCTGGGCGGACCGGTTCGCCGAGATGCTCGCCGACCAGTGGCCCGAGGTGCGGTACGCCAACCTCGCGGTGCGCGGCAAGGTGCTGCGGGAGGTCGCGGACGAGCAGGTGCCGCAGGCCATCGCGATGGCACCGGATCTGGTGAGCCTCGCCGCGGGCGGGAACGACATGCTGCGGCCGCGAGCCGATCCGGACGCGCTGGCCGAGGACTTCGACGAGGTGGTCCGCACCTTGCTGATGGCCGGCTGCCCGGTGCTCATGTTCACCGGCTTCGACCCCCGGTTCCCGGTGCTCCGGCTGATCCGGGGCAAGGTGGCCGCGTTCAACATGCACCTGCGCGCTATCGCCGACCGGCACCAGTGCTACGTCGTCGATCTGTGGTCGATGAGCGTGCTGCGTGACCCGCGCGCCTGGAGCGCGGACCGGCTGCACCTGACGCCGGACGCGCACCGGCGGGTCGCACTGCGGGCCTGTGAGGTGCTCGGCGTGCCGGTCACCCAGGACTGGCGGGAACCGTGGCCCGCGGCCGGGGGCATCGCGTCGCCATCGGCGCGCAACTGGCTCGCGGCCCGCCGCGTGGACCTGCGCTGGGCAAGGGTCCACGCCGCTCCCTGGGTGGCCCGCCGGGTACGCGGGGTGTCCTCCGGCGACGGCATCCCGCCCAAGCGCCCCGAGCTCCGGCAGCTGGACCCGGGCGCTAGCGCGCTAGCCCGCCAGATCGGCCAGGACGTCGTCGAGACGGCGCAGTGAGGCGTCGATCCAGGGCAGGCTGACCGGGTCGGGTGCGGCGAGGGCCTGCTCCTGCTGCTCGTCGTCCTGCCCGTAGAGCAGCCCGGTGGCCACCCGCATGCGCAGCGCGGAGGAGTCCTCGCCGAACACGTGCCCGGGCAGCACGCCCATCCCATACCGGTCCAGCAGGTGGGCCGCCAGCCCGGCACCGGTGGTCACGCCGTGCCGCTGCGCCAGGTGCTCACGCCACGGGGCGAAGTCCGGGTACAGGTAGAACGCCGCCTGCGGCTCGGGGACACTGACCCCGGCGGCATGGAAACGGCCCGCCACGGCGCGGCTGACAGCCTCGTGCAGGGACCGGCTCCGGGTGATGCGTTCGGTGAGCTCGGGGGGCTCACGGAAGGCGAGAGCCGCGGCCTCCTGGACCGGGCCCGCGGTCGCCGACCAGATCTCGCTGCCGATGCCGAGCAGCTGGTCGCGCAGGGCGGCGCCGAGCGGGCCGTCCGGGAGCCGTGCCACGCCGACCCGCCAGCCGCCGAGCGCCAGGCTCTTGCTCAGGGCGGTGGTGACGACGGTGCGGTCGGGGGCGAAGTCCACCGGGCTGGCCACCGCTGGGGCAGGTTCGTACACGAGGTCACGGTAGATCTCGTCGGAGATGATGATCAGGTCGTGCTCGGCCGCCACCTCCGCCAGTGCCCGCACGGTGGCGGGCCGGGCGAGCCGGCCGGTCGGGTTGTCGGGCAGGGTCACGATCACCGCCCCGATCCGGTGGCCGGCCGCCCGCGCGGCGGCGACGGCCCGGGCCAGCAGGGCGGGATCGCAGATGCCACCCTCGCCAGCCGGCGTGGGCACGAAATGCGGCCTGGCGCCGACCATCGTGGCCTGGGCGGCGTAGCTCACCCAGCTCGGCTGGGGCACGGCGACATCCGCCCCGATCGCCAGCAGCAGGCCGAACAGCAGCGATTTGCTGCCCGGCCCGGAGACGACCGCCTCGGCGGTGGTGGGCAGGCCGCGCCTGGTCCAGTAGCCCGCGGCGGCCTCCCGCAGTGCGGGCTGGCCGGCCACCGGACCGTAGGCGTTGCCGCCGGTCGCGGCGGCCAGGGCGGACTGCAGCAGGGGGTGCGCTGGCAGTCCCGCCTCACCGAAGGCCAGCGGCAGGACCGGCTCACCCGCCTGCCGCTTGCGGGCCATGATCTCGTTCGCGGCAAGGGTGGCGGACACCGGGACGGCGCGGTGCGCGGGGCGGTGCGCCGGGCGGGGGGCAGCGGTGCGGGGGTGGGCGGTTGCAGCCCGGGCCGGGCCGGTCCCCCGGGGGTGGGGACGGCCCGGCCGGGCATCGGGAACCGGCCACAGGTAGGCGGCGGGGAGCGGGGCGGGGGCGGTCCCGCTTCCCGGTGGGGGGTCGCCGTCGACGGTGGCCGGGGGGGCAGCGGGCAGGCTCTCGGACGTGGCGGTGTCGGCCACGGACATGTTGTGAACTCCTAGCTGCGGGGGGTATGAGCGCTGCGTCGCGCCGAATTCGGGTCAGGCATGCTATGCAGGCTACCGACCACCCTGACCAGCATGCCGTCCAAAATGCTTAAGCGCCAACACGGAAATCTATGGTAGAGGTTAAGATTTTCTAATGCTTGACCTGCACCGGCTGCGCCTGCTGAAGGAGTTCGCCGACCGGGGGACCATCGGGGCCACCGCGGCGGCCCTGGGCTACACGCCTTCGGCGGTGTCGCAGCAGCTCGCCGCGCTGGAGCGGGAGGCCGGGGCCACCCTGCTCGACCGGACCGCCCGCTCGGCCGAGCTGACCGACGCCGGGCGGCGGCTGGCCATCCACGCCGAGATCATCCTGGCCCAGGTGGAGGCGGCCGAGGCGGACCTGTCGGCGCAGGAGAGGGAGCCGTCGGGACGGGTGTCGGTGGCCGCCTTCCCGACGGCTGCGGTCGCCTTCGCACCCGCCCTGGTCCGCAGCCTGCGCGCCCACCCGGGGGTGACGCTGCTGCTCCGCCAGACCCAGCAGGACGAGGGCCTGCGCGGCGTCCGGTCCGGGGAGGTGGACGTCGCCCTCGTGGACGACTGGTCCGGCGGGATCGCCGACCGGGCGCCGTCGATCGTGCGCCTGTTCCCGCTGCTCCGCGACCCGCTCGTGCTCATCGTCCCGCGCAGTCACCGGCTGGCCGACCCGGCCGTCCCGGTCGACCTGCGCAGCCTGCGGGAGACCAGCCGGTGGATGGCCGCCCCGGCGGGCGAGCCGTCCCGCGAGGCTGTCGACCGCCTGCTGGCCAGGGTCGGCGGGCCGCCCGCGGTGCCGTGGGAGTTCGAGGGCCTGGGCACCATCCTGAGCCTGGTGGCCAGGGGCACCGGTATCGCGGCGGTACCGCGGCTGGCCCTGGCCGCCGGTGAGGGCCGGGTGGCGGTCCGGGATCTCCCCGGTTCCGACCTGGCCAGGGACATCTACGCCGTGGTCAGGGCCGCCAGCATCCGCCGCCCGTCGGTGGCGTTCACCCTGACGGCACTGCAGGCCGGCGCGAGGAGCCTGGCCGGGCGGGGAATCACCCAGGTCCCGCCCCCCGGCCAGCCCTGACCC
>DATKRG010000033.1:0-12468 GCA_035532275.1 Streptosporangiaceae bacterium
GCAGAGATGGGACGTCATCAGAGCTTGTGCGCACGGCGGCCGGGTGGATGCCGAGCGCGTTGGCGGCGCTTTCCAAGGCTGCCGCCTGATCGGCACAGGGACCGCTGATCTCCAGCGCAGTAAGGACCTGCAGGCCGCGCAGTTCGGCCGTCCGGGCCAGCAGGTCGGCGATGAGCAGCATGCGCAGCGCGGTGATGCCAGATCCCGCTTTCGCCTGCGGCGCGTGCACGCACACCCGCAGCAGGCCCGGACGTGCCGGTCTGATCTCAGCGGGTGAGTTCGTACGAGCATCTGGCAGGCGAAGCACACCTGCCAGGCTAATACACCAGTCTCTGGGTCGCAGGCTACGTGCTCGCCTTCCCCGCCGCCCGCGAGGTCTGGTCGATCTTCACCCCTGGGAAGGTAACTGCACGCCGCCTCAAGAGCGCATCTCGGGCGGGCATGCATGTCCTGCCGCGGCTGCAGCAGCCAGATCAGCCGGCCGCAGAACAGGCGGCCTGCGGGCTGGGCCTCGGGCCGGTTACGGCTGTGGGCGGCGTGCTCGGGCTTTCGGTGGAAGCAGCCAGCGCAGGTGCTCGCACTCCCCCTGCAGCTGCAGCCGCCGCCACAGCACCGCGGTGGGCGAGACCTGGGTGACATGCAGAAGGGCAGCCTTGCGCTGCCTGGCCCGGTTCACGCGGACACAGAGGTCGACTTCGTGGGGCGGCCGCCCTGCGAAGTAGCGACCGGTCTCATCGCGCAGCCGGCCGGCGATCGCGGCTGGAAGTGTCCAGGCCAGTACCGGCAGTCCGGCCGTGATGGCCGCGAGCACCGCTGCACGGGTCGCGGCCTGGTGGTCGGGGTGGCCGGTGATGCCGGTGTCGTCGAAGACCAGCACGCCATCGATGTGGTGACGGGCGGCGAGCCGGGTGACGTGAGCCGCCAGTTCGGCTGGCGGAATGCCGCTGAGCTGGCCGTCGGGGTAGTCCAGGAGGGTCACGGTGGATGACCCGAGTTCAGCACTCGCCTGCTCCAGCTCCGCCTCCCGCGCCCGGTACAAGTCGGTGCCGGTCTCGTTCAGCGTGGAGGCTTCGCCGTGGGTGTAGCACAGGACGTGTGCGGCAGCGCCGCTGCTGGTGAGGCCGTCGATGACGGCACCGAGCCCGAATGTTTCGTCATCAGGGTGAGCGATGACCACCAGTACGGCGGACCAGTCTGGCAGCAGCCGCCCGGGCCGGGACTCGCCATGGCCTGCTGCCGCCTGGCGGATCCCGGCCATCCCTTGTTCTGCTTTCACCGCGGGTCAGCGAGCGCGGGCCGGGGCCCGTAGCAGCGGTGCGGCCAGACAGACACCGAACACCCCGGCCGCCAGCGGGACCAGCCCGACCAGGGCGAGCACCAGGCCACCGGTGCCTCCGGTGACAACGCCTGCCGCGATCAGTGCGACTCCCGCCAGCCCTCGGGCTATCCGCCCCTGTGGTGAGTTCATCAGCCGGACGATCCTCATCGCGAACCTCCTAGAAAATACCCCCATGGGTATCCTAAGCCGGAACACGCCCCCGCCCATCATCATTCCTGGCCTCCCGCCAAACCCACGGAGCCCGCAGTCGGCGGAGCGCACTGTGCTACACCCGCTGGGGTATTTGCGCGCAGGGACCTTCGCCGGTAATCTTCGGGACTGATGTCATATACCCCCGGGGGTATCTGGAGGAGGTCCTAGTGGTCCCCGAAGTTGATCTGGGAACGTTCGCCGCAGCGCACGCAGACGGCGCGTTCGTCATCGACGTCCGCGAACCCTACGAGTACGTCGCGGGACACGTCCCCGGCGCGAAGCTCGTCCCGCTGGCCAGGCTGCCGCACCACGCCAGCGAGCTGCCGGCCGGCGAGCCGGTGTATGTGATCTGCGCGTCCGGGAACCGCAGCTGGACCGCGGCGCAGTTCCTCACCGGGCGCGGCATCGACGCCAGGTCGGTCACCGGCGGCACCGGGGACTGGATGGCCCGCGGGCTGCCGGTCATCCGCGGAGCTCAGGAGAACGTCGCATGACCCCGGCCCCTCAGGTCAGGGCCGGAGAGGGAGATAGGAGGCAGCCGTGATCGAGATCATCGCCATCGACACTCCGACGCTCGGCGACCGCAGTTACCTGGCCCACGACGGCCATGCGGCAGTCGTGATCGACCCGCAGCGGGACATCGACCGTGTGCTGGCCCTTGCCAGCAGCCGTGGTGTCACGGTCACCCACGTCTTCGAGACTCACCTGCACAACGACTATGTGACCGGCGGTCTCGCGCTGGCGCAGGCCACCGGGGCTGCCTACCACCTCAACGCGGCCGACACGGTGGCCTTCGACCACGTCCCGGTCTCTGACGGTGATGTTATCGAGGTCAGCGCGTCCCTGCGGGTGCGGGTGCTGGCCACGCCTGGCCACACGTTCACCCACCTGTCCTACGTGCTGGAAGCTGCTGGGCAGCCGCCGGTGGCGTTCACCGGCGGGTCGCTGCTCTACGGCTCCACTGGAAGGCCTGACCTGCTCGGTGCCGCGCACACCGGCCCGCTCGCCCACGCCCAGTACGCCTCGGCGCACCGGCTTGCGGCTGAACTGCCGGACGACACCGAGCTGTATCCCACGCACGGCTTCGGCAGCTTCTGCTCGGCTACCCAGGCCGGGGGCAAGTCCTCCACCATCGGGCAAGAGCGCCAGATCAACCCGGCGCTGACGCTCGGCGAGCAGGAGTATGTGGAGACGCTCCTGGCCGGGCTCGACGCTTATCCCGTGTACTACGCGCACATGGGCCCGGCCAACGCGGCCGGCCCGGCCGGTGCGGACCTGTCGGCGCCCAGCCGCGCGGACGCCGCGGAACTGCGGCGGCGCATCGAGGCCGGGGAATGGGTGGTGGACCTGCGCACCCGCACCGCGTTCGCGGCCGGGCACCTCACAGGCACCTTCAGCTTCCCGCTGGACGGCAGCTTCGCCACCTACCTCGGCTGGCTGATCCCCTGGGGCACCCCGCTGACCCTGCTCGGCGAAACCCCGCAGGAGATCGCCGACGCTCACCGGGAACTTGTGCGCATCGGCATCGACCGGCCAGCCGCAGCAGCCACCGGCAGTCCCGGCGACTGGGCGGGCGGGCAGCCGCTGCGCAGCCTCCCGGTCGCGGACTTCGCCGCCCTGGCGGCGGTCCGCCATCACCGCCCGGTCGTGGTGCTGGACGTGCGCCGGAACCTGGAATGGGCCGGGTCACACATCGACGGCGCCGTGCACATACCCCTGCACGACCTGCTGGCCCGCCTCGGCGACGTGCCCGATGGCGAGGTCTGGGTGCACTGCCGCAGCGGCTACCGGTCCTCCGTCGCCGCGTCCATCCTTGACGCCGCCGGCCGTGCCGTCGTCGCGGTCGATGACGAGTTTGACCGCGCGGCCGGGGCCGGCCTTCCTCTGGTCAGCGGCGAGGCAGCGGGGAGGGCCGCATGAGCGGCTGGCTGAGCAAGCTGTTCCCGCAGCGGCCCAAGGTAGGCCCGGTGCAGGCCCGGGAACTGCTCGACGAGGGCGCGATCCTGCTGGACGTGCGGGAAGACGCCGAGTGGCGGGCCGGGCACGCACCCAAAGCCAGGCACATCCCGCTGAGCCGGCTCCCGGGCCGCGTCCGGGACCTGCCACCTAACCGGACCGTGGTGACCGTGTGCCGCTCCGGCGCCCGGTCCGCCCGGGCAGCCGCGCTGCTGGCCCGCGAGGGCCGCGACGTGGTCAACCTGGCCGGCGGGATGCACGCCTGGGCCAGGGCCGGGCTCCCGGTCGTCGCCTCCGGCGGCCGCCCCGGCCAGGTGGTGTAGCGGGTGGCCCTGGCGGCCATCGTGGTTGGCATGCTGATCGGGCTGAGCCTGGGCGCGCTGGGCGGCGGCGGTTCCATCCTGACCGTGCCCGCCCTGGTCTACCTCCTCGGCCAGAGCCCGCACCAGGCGACCGCTGCCTCGCTGCTGGTGGTGGGAATCGCCGCCGTCGCCGGCGCGATCACGCACGCCCGGGCCGGGCGGGCCAGGCTCAGGACCGGCGCGGTCTTCGGGGTGCTCGGCATCGCAGGGTCTTTCGCCGGATCACTGGCCAGCGCGGCCGTCCCCGCGAACCTGCTGCTGGCCGGGTTCGGCGTCCTGATGCTGAGCGTGGCGGCGGCCATGATCATGCGCCGCCGTACCCCAGGCCCATCAGCCCGGGCCGGCAACCCTCGCGGTGGTGTCCGGCACGCCGTCGTAGTCGCCGCCGCAGCCACCGGCGTCGGGCTGGTCACCGGGTTCTTCGGCGTGGGCGGAGGGTTCGTGGTAGTCCCCGCGCTTGTCCTCGCCCTCGGCTTCGACATGCCGACAGCAGTAGGCACATCCCTGGTGGTCATCGCAGTGGACAGCGCAGCCGCACTCGCAGCACGAGCCGGCCACGCTGTCTTCTCGCTGGACTGGGCGCTGGTTGCCGCCTTCACCGGGGCGGCAGTGGCCGGTACCCTGGCCGGGACCCGCCTGGCCGGGCGCGTGAATCCGCAGCGGCTCAGCGCAGCGTTCACGGTGCTGATCATCGCGGTCGCCGGGTACACCCTCGCCCGCAGCCTGCCCGGCCTCGCCTGACGCCAGGCTCATATACCCGGGCACTATGATCTCAGCCTGACCGATGACCGAGCAGCAGCGGTGGCTCCAGGCCTTCCAGCGCGCCACAGGGGCAGGCACACAACTGTGACCAGGATCCACAACAGAGCACGGCCCGCAGGCGTTGTGCCATGACGCACCTGGCATCGTGGCCGTTCATCGTGCTGGCTGGCGCTGGTGTGGGGATCTGCATGGGCCTGTTCGGCGTGGGCGGCTCCTCGGTGGCCACCCCGGTGCTCGCCTTGCTCGGCGCGCCCGCGCTGGCCGCCGTCGCCTCACCGTTGCCGGCCACCATCCCCTCCGCGGCGGTCGGGGCGGTGCCCTACATCCGGGCTGGCGAAGCCCGGCCCCGGGCTGCTGCCTGGTCGGCCCTCGGCGGCATCCCGGGCACGATCGCCGGGGCACTACTGTCCCACCTCGTCGGCGGCCCGGTGCTGCTCATCGCGTCGGGCGTCGTCCTGATCGTCGTGGGCTTGCGGGTCGTGCAGCCGATCGGGGAATCAGCCCGCGAGGCGGGCACGCAGCGCCGCCACCACCGGCTGCTGCTGGTGGCCGTCACCGCATTGGTCGGGGTGTTCACGGGCCTGCTGGCCAACGGCGGCGCGTTCCTGCTGGTGCCGATGTACCTGCTGATCTTCGGCCTTGGCATGCGTCAGGCGGCAGGCACGAGCCTGCTGGTTGTCACCGTGCTCGCCATCCCGACGCTGGCAGCCCACTGGGCGCTCGGGCACATCAGCTGGGTCCTGGCCGGCGAGTTCGCCGCCGGTTTGCTGCCCGGCAGCGCCACCGGCAGCCGGCTCGCACACCACGTGCAAGGACCAGTGATCCGCCGGGCGTTCGGCTGGTTCCTGGTCGTCTTCGGGCTGTCCTTCACCGTCTACCGGATCGTGGCCGGCCGGGGCTGATGACCGGCACGCCGCTGTGCCCGGTAGCCTCGGTGATGCCCCCAGCACAGGAGCGGTCCATGGCCCTGCACCTTCCCAGCCCCCCGGTAAACGGGTTCCACATCGGCCCGGCGTTCATCCACTTCTACGGGCTGATGTACGTCATCGCGATCACCGCGGCGATCCTGATCACGCAGCGGCGCTGGAAGGCCCACGGCGGCGATCCCTCGCTGGTTGGCGATGTGGCGATGTGGGGCGTGCCGGCGGGCATCGTGGGCGGCAGGATCTATTTCGACATCACCACCCCCAAATACATCCCGCACCACTGGTATGGGATCTTCGCGGTCTGGGACGGCGGGCTGGGCATCTGGGGCGCGGTCGCGCTGGCCGCGGTGGTCGGTGCCTGGCGGGTCCGCCGCCGCGGCGCCGACGTCACGCAGTTCATGGACGCCGTCGCCCCCGCGCTGCTGGTCGCGCAGGCGATCGGCCGGGTCGGCAACTACTTCAACCAGGAGCTGTTCGGCGGCCCGACCAGCTTGCCGTGGGGCCTGCAGATCGCCCCGGCGTTCCGGCCCGCGGGCTATGCCCGCTACTCCACCTTCCAGCCCACGTTCCTGTATGAGCTGATCTTTGACCTCGCGCTGGCCGGGGTCCTGGTGTGGCTCGGGCACCATCGCCGCATCCAGCCCCCGGGGCTGTTCGCCCTCTACGTCGCCGGGTACTCGGCGTTCCGGATCTTCGAGGAGTCACTGCGGGTCGACCCGTCCGAGCACTTCCTGGGCCTGCGGCTCAACATGTACGTCGCCTCAGCGCTCGCCCTGGCCGGCGCCGTGTGGTTCATCCGCACGCAGCACAGGCGGCAACAGGTCACGCCCGAGGCCGCGCCGGATACGATGACGGCCCCCGTCAGCGGCCCGTGACCGGGCCGCCACGCGCTGCCGGGTCTCCCTGCCCGCCACCGGCGGCCGGCTCGAATCCGGCGCCCAGGTTCTGGGCGGACCACCGGGCGACGTAGGAGAACCGGTCGGCACGGACCAGGCCGTGGCGCCATTCCACCGGCGTCGCGTCACGCAAGGCCAGCCGTTCGATGGCCAGCGCTGGCGTGCGGGCGCGCAGGCCAAGCAGGTCGCGCTGCTCGCGGGTGGGCAGGACTGGGCGGAGCCGCTCCCACCCGGCGTTGGCCCGGACGCCGCACCGCACGTGCAGTTCGCGGTACAGGGCGGTACGGGTGAAGTCAACCTGCAGCAGCGGACGGGCCAGGGCGGCCGGAAGCCACGAGCAATCCAGCACGACCGGCTCACCGTCGGCCAGGCGCAGCCGCTCCAGGTACACCAGCGGCTCGTCCGGCGCACAGCCCAGCACCTTGGCGGCCTGTTCGTCGCGGCGCTCCTCCAGGTGCCGGACGACGCTGCGCTGCTCGAAACCCTGCGCCTCGACGGAACGGAACAGGCTGTAGAACGCGCCCAGCGGCTGCTCGATCACCCGCTCACGCACGAATGTGCCCCGGCCCCGGCCACGTTCGATGACTCCCTCGGCCTGCATCCGCCGGACCGCCTCCCGCACGGTGTGGCGGCTGACACCGTACTGGGCCCTGAGCTCCTCGTCCCCGGGGAAATGCGACCGGAACTCGCCCTGAGCGAGTCGGCGCCGCAGGTCAGCCAGCACCTGAGCCCACAGCGGCAGCGCACTGTCCCGGTCCACGATCACGCCCACCAGTATGCGGCGCTCCCAGCGGAAGAGGAACGATCCGCCGTTGATACCTCCCCCTGCCGGTGAGCCGGCTATAGGGAAGATAATGTACGTACATCCGGAGTTTTTCCTGCGCCCGGATCTGCCCGTACTGGAAGGAGCGCCGTGCAGCACGCCGACCAGACGGTGGGCGTCCCCCGGCTGCCTGCGAGCACCGCCGCCGCGGGCCGCCCGGTCCCCGTTCCTGCTGGAGCGGCCCGTTGAGCACCCCGCACCCGCCAGCCGAGGCGCCAGCGCGCGGCTTGCTCCGGCTCCTGGCCGAGCCGCCGAGGCCCGCCGCGGTCCGCAACTCTCCCAAGGCGCCGTGGCTGGTGGTCGCCGCCGTCTGCATCGGGGCGTTCATGGGCCAGCTGGACGCCAGCATCGTCACTCTCGCCTTTCCCACCCTGCGGCATGACTTCAGTGCGCCGCTGGCCAGCGTCCAATGGGTTGGGCAAGCCTACCTGCTGGTGCTCATCGGGCTGCTCACCGCAGTCGGGCGCTACGCCGACATGGCCGGCCGCAAACTCCTCTACACCTACGGCTTCGTGATCTTCATCATCGGCTCCTCGCTATGCGGCCTCGCACCCAGCCTGCCCGCCCTGGTCGGGTTCCGGGTGCTCCAGGGAGTCGGCGCGGCCATGCTGCAGGCCAACAGCGTCGCCATCATCGCCGGGGCGGTTCCCAGAGAACGGCTGGGCCGGGCCATCGGCGTCCAGGGCGGCGCCCAGGCACTTGGCCTCGCCCTGGGCCCGGCAGCGGGTGGCTTGCTGATCAGCCTGGGCGGCTGGCGGCTCATCTTCTTCGTCAACGTCCCTGTAGGCCTGATCGGCACCGTGCTGGCCTGGTTCCTCATCCCCCGCAGCCGGCACCTCGCCGCCCGGGCCCGGTTCGACTGGGCGGGGCTTGGCATCTTCCTGCCCGCCACCTGTGCCCTGCTGCTCGCTATCTCCTACGGCGACCATGACGGCTGGGCCTCGCTGCCCATCACCGGCGGCTTCACTGTGGCGGTGCTGCTCCTGGCTGCCTTCATCGTTCGCGAGCGCCGGGCACCCGCCCCCATGCTCGACCTCAGCCTGCTCCGCCGCGTCCCGTTCACCGCGGGCATCGCTAGCGGGCTGCTGTCCTACCTGGTCCTGTTCGGAATCCTCACCGTGGTGCCGTTCTACCTGGAAATCGCCCTGCACGCCCCCCCTGCCAGCGCCGGCTTGCAGCTGCTCGTCGTTCCGCTCGGCGTCGGGCTGACCGCCCCCATCGCCGGGCGCCTGGCTGACCGGGTCGGCGCCCGCCCGCTCACCGTCGGCGGTATGACTGTCACCGCACTCATGCTCATCGTCACCACCCTTGTGCACGCGCACCCCATGGTCTTCCTGCTGGCGCTCGCCGCGGCCGGGATCGGGCTGGGGGCGTTTACCCCGCCCAACAACGCCGCCATCATGGGCGCCGCCCCGCCGCACCAGACGGGCATGGCCAGCGGCATCCTCAACATGACCCGCGGCCTGGGCACCTCGCTCGGCCTGGCCCTGGCCGGACTCGCCTATACCATCGGCGCCAGCGCTGGCGAGGCCACACCCGCTGGCGCCGCGGCTGGCTATGACAACGCCGCCCTGCTCCTCGCTGCCCTCGCTGCCCTCGCCGCGGTCATCGCCGCTTTCCGCGGCAAGACACAGCTCACTCACGACCCAACCCTGACGGCCGAGTAGGTCGCCTGGGGCAGAAGGCGCCGGGTTTGGCCCGGACGCTGGTCCAGGCCGGGCGTGTCTTCGTAGCATGATCGGTGTGGAAGCGGACGATCAGGATTCGGGGCTGCGGCTGGCAGAGCTGGTGGCCGCTTTCTCGCTGGCCACCGACCTGGGGATGGGCCAGCCGATGGAGCACGTCTTGCGGTCCTGGCTGATTGCCGTGCGCCTGGGGGAGCGCCTGGATCTGGGGGCCGAGGCGCGGGCGTCGCTGTATTACGTGATGGTGCTGGCGTGGGTGGGCTGTGTGGCCGATACCGCAGAAGTGGCGGCCTGGTTCGGCGATGACATCGCCTTCCGGAACGACAGCTATCGTGTCGATCTGGCTGGGCTTCCCTTGATGGGGTTCGCGCTGAGCCATGCCGGGGCGGGAACCCCGTTCCTGCACCGGCTCCGCCTGGCCACCAACCTGGTCCTGACCGGGGGCCGGGCGGTGGAGCGGGGGCTGATGTCGCACTGCCTGACCACGACTCAGATGGCCGAACGGCTCGGGCTCACCGCCGAGGTGTGCGATCCGCTGCGGCAGGTCTTCACGCGCTGGGACGCCAAGGGAGTCCCCGACGGCGTCGGTGGCGAGGAGATCGCGCGTACGGTGCGGCTGTTCCACCTCGCCGACACCGTCGAGGTGTTCCACCAGGCGGGCGGCGTCGACGCCGCCGTCGAAGTGGCCCGGGCACGGCGGGGCAAGCACTTCGATCCCGAGGTGGTGGACCTGTTCTGCCAGGCGGCCCGCGATGTGCTCGCAGACATGGACGCCGTGGCCGAGTTCGGGGCGCTGATCGAGACCGAGCCGGGGCTGCACCGCTACCTGAGCGAACGTGAGCTCGACGCGGCTTTGGAGGCGGTGGCCGATTTCACCGATTTGCGGTCCCCGTCCCGGGCGGGTCACTCCCGCGGGGTGGCCCACCTGGCCGCCACAGCTGCCGGGCTGTGCGGACTGCCTAGCGGGGAGATCGTGACCCTGCGACGCGCCGCGCTGGTCCACGACGTCGGCATGCACGGGGTACCAGCGTCGATCCTCGACAAGCCCGGGCCCCTGACCGGCCCCGAGTCGGAGCGGATGCAGCTGCGCTCCTACTGGACCGCGCGGGTCCTGGCCCGTCCCCCGGCTTTGGCCCGCATCGGCGCGATCGCCTCGCTCGCCAACGAGCGCCTCGACGGGTCCGGCTACCACCGGGGCCTGTCCGGCGCGGCGATCCCGGCGGCCGGCCGGATCCTCGCCGCCGCCGACGCCTGCCATGCCATGAGCGAGCCCCGGCCGCACCGGCGAGCCCTGTCGCTCAAACAGATCGCTGACGAACTGCGGCGCGAAGTCCGGTCGGGCCGCCTGGCCGCCGACGCCGTGGATGCCGTGCTTGCCGCCGCCGGGCAACGGGCCAAACGGCGCGCCGGGCCCGCCGGGCTCACCCCCCGCGAGATCGAGGTCCTGTCCCTCATCGCCCGTGGCGCATCCACCCGGCAGGTCGCCCGCACGCTGGGCATCACGGCCAAGACCGCAGGGACCCACATCGAGCGCATCTACACCAAGACCGGAGCCTCGACCCGCTCCACCGCCACGCTGTTCGCCATGCAGCACGGCCTGCTCGACAGCCTCGACCCCCTCGATTTGTAGGGAGAACACCCGACGACGCCGGACGCCGCCATGCCTAACGTGCTGCTTACAGGGCCAACCCGGCCCACGCACAAGGAGGCACGTCTATGCCAGGCAAGGCCGTCATCAGTATGACCACCGGGCTTGAGGACCCCGAGAAGGTCACCGTCGCATTCCTCGTCGCCGTTGGCGCGGCCGAGTCCGGTCGCCCGACGCTGATGTTCCTCGCCAAAGAGGCCGTCCGGCTTGCCACCAACGGCACCGCCACCGGCGTCGCCTGCGAGGGCTGCCCACCGCTCGCTGACCTGGCCAAGCGCTACGAGGCGGCCGGCGGCCGGTACTACGTCTGCCCGATCTGCTTCAACGCCAAGAAGCTCAGCCAGGAATCACTGATCAACGGCGCCGAGCTCCAGGGCACGGCCCCGCTGTGGGCGTGGATCGGCGACGAGGCCGCCACCACCTTCAGCTACTGATCCCCGGCGGCCAGCCCGGCCGCGCACGACATTCGCCCCGGGCACCGGGCGAGCGTGCGCGGTGCAGTGCGGCCCCAGACATCGATTCAACAGCAATGAACGGAGATGACCATGCACGTGGATGATCTAGCAGCTGTAGCGGTCGCGACCGCCCAGGATCTCGAGGACAGGTTCGGCGCGGCGCTCGCCGCCAAGGACGCGGCCGCGCTGCGTGCCATGTTCGATGACGAGGTCGACTTCCGTGCCATGACGCCCGACCACATCTGGGAAGCACAGACGCCCACGGCGGTGATCGACGATGTGATCTTGGGCACGTGGTTCGCGTCCTGCGGCACCATGGAACTGGTCGAGACGGCCGACACCGGCATGGTCGGGGACCGCCATAGCTTCAGCTACCGGCTCCAGGGGACGAACGGCGATGGCAGGTTCGTCATCGAGCAGCGAGCCTATTACGACATCGCTCAAGGCAGGATCACGTGGATGCGCGTGCTCTGCTCCGGCTTCCAGCCCCTCACCGGCCACCCGTGACCCAGGCCTGCTACAGCTGGTCCTCGGCGTGACCGAGGACCAGCTGTGCGCGGCACACGAGCGGGACCCGGCGATCGAGTGGGCCGAGGGCGCGCATCAGTCGTCGTCGCGCCAGGCTTCGAGGCCTTCTTTGACCGCGAGTGCGGCGATGACGAGTGCGGCGAGGGGGTCGGCCCACCACCAGCCGAGAGCGGTGTTCAGGCCGAGGCCGGCCAGGGTGGCGGCGGAGGTGTAGGCGCAGAATGCGGTTTCGGCGGATTCGGCGATGAGGGTGCGGTTGCCCAGAGCCTGGCCGGTGCGGCGTTTGGCGATCGCCAGTGCCGGCATGACGATCAGGGCGGCGGCGGTGATGGCCAGGCCCGGGACGGATTCTCCGGGACGGGCGTGGGTGACCAGATCGTGGATGCTCTCGATGGTGAGGTAGGCCGCGAGGGCGAAGAAGGTGACCCCGATCAGGCGGACGGCGCGGGTCTCCCGGGCCTCGCCTTCGCCGCGCAGCTGCCAGATGACGATGGCGGCGGCGAAGAACTCGATCACCGAGTCCAGGCCGAAGCCGGTCAGGGCGATCGAGGAGGCGGCCAGCCCAGCGGTGATGGCGATGGCGGCTTCGGCTGCCATCCAGGCCATGCTGGCATATTCGAGCGCGAAGCCGCGGCGCCGCAGCCTGGCCAGCTGGGCAGGTGGGGCGGTCATCGCTGGTGCCCGTAGGCAGGGCACAGGGCGACCGCGTTGCCGGTGGCGGCCAGCACCGTCTCGGCCGCCGACAACAGGGCGGTCAGCGCGGGCTGGGCCAGGGAGTACACCGAGGCGCGGCCGGCCGGGCGGGCCTCGACCAGGCCGCAGTCGCGCAGGCATGCCAGGTGCTTGGAGACGGTGGACTGGGCCAGGCCCAGCTCAGTTGTCAGGTCCACCACCCG
>DATKRG010000034.1:0-25115 GCA_035532275.1 Streptosporangiaceae bacterium
GGGGCTGACACCCGCACCCGGGGAGGCAGCGGCTCGTGCAGGTCGCGGGCCTCGGCCGGGAGCCCGGCCAGATCATGCCGCAGCCGCTCGCGGGCCAGCTCAATGGTGTCTGGCTGGCCGGTGCGCACTCCCCCGCGCATCACCGGGACCAGCAGCGGTTCCAGGGCCGGCGATCCGGGCTCGTCGCGGCCGCAGAGCAGGTCCTCCTCGATCGGCAGCCGCCGCCAGACCTGCTTGGCGCCGGGCAGGGTCGCCTTGCCGGGCGACAGCTTGAGCACCGGGCGGCCGTCGTAGGCAACCAGCTTGTAGGCACTGTCGAGGGTCGGCGCGTCGGCCGACACCCCGAGCCGGGTGCCGATCCCGGCGGCGTCGATCGGCGCCCCCGCCATCCGCATCCGCTCCAGGTCATGCTCGTCCAGCCCGCCGCTGACGAAGATCCGCACCTGCGCCAGCCCGGCCGCGTCCAGCAGGCGGCGGGTCTGGACCGCCAGCGCCGCCAGGTCGCCGCTGTCCAGCCGGACCGCGAGCGAGCGGGTGAGGCCCATCTCGCGGATCACCCCGATGGCCGCCTCGACCCCGCGCAGGGAGTCGTAGGTGTCGACCAGGAACGTGGTCCGGCCCGGCAGGTCCTGCGCGAAGGCGCGGAACGCGCTCGCCTCGTCGCCGAACGCCTCGATGTAGGAGTGCGCCATCGTGCCCGCCGCCTGCAGCCCGAACAGCCGGGCCGCCTCCACGTTGCTGGTGCCGGTGAAGCCGGCGATGGCCGACAGCCGGGCGACGGCCATTCCCGCGTCCACCCCGTGGGTGCGGCGCAGGGCGAAGTCCACCAGGTCGATGTCGCCACCGGCGGCCAGCACGCAGCGGGCCGCCTTGGTGGCGATGGCCGTCTGGAACGTCACCTGGTTCAGCAGGTAGGTCTCCGCCAGCTGGGCCTCGGCGATAGGCGCGGTGACCTCCAGCAGCGGCTCGTCCGGCAGCACGACCCGTCCCTCGGGGATGGCATGCACGTCACCGGTGAACCGGAGCGAGGCGAAGGCGGCGACGGTGTCATCGGCGAACCCGGCCGCCCGCAGCCATTCCAGGTCCTCCTCGGCGAACGCGAACGACTCCAGGTAGGCCAGGCAGTCGGCCAGCCCGCCGGCCACCAGGAAGCCGCGGCTGCGCGGGAGATCACGCACGAACAGGCTGAACGTGGCCGTCCCGGTCATGCCCCGGCGCAGATAGCTGGCGGCCATGTTCAGCTCGTACAGGTCGGTGACCAGTGCCAGGCTCACCTGGTCACCTGCCCGGCCGGCGCGGGGACCCGGTGGGGACGCGGGCTGCCCGGCGGGCGCACCCGCGCGCCCGGCGTGCCGAGCGACCCGAGCACACGCGCGGCCACGTCCTCCGGCGGCGGCGCGGTGTCCACCACCGTCGCGGACGGCCACGGCTGCTGCGAGGCCGCGAGCCGCTGCACCACCGAGATGGTCGCGTCCGAGGCGTCGCCACCGCCTGCCCGCCGCCGGCTGACCCGCCCGGCGATCACCTCGATCGGCAGTTCACACCGCAGTTCCGCCAGGTCGGCACTGGCCTGCGTGGCCAGCGAGCGCGCCGCCGCCCGCCAGGCCTCCTCGTGCCAGGAGGCGTCCAGCACCACGCTGCGGCCAGCTGTGAGCGTGGCACCCGCCCGCCGCAGCATCTCGCCGTAGGTGGCGTCGGTCATATCCGGCCGGTACAGCCCTTCGCCGAACGGAGCAGCCGCCACCGCCGCCGGGTCCAGGCCGGCCAGTTCCTTGCGGACCACATCCGAGCGGAACACGGCCGCGTCGAGTGCCTCGCCGACACGGGCCGCCAGCGTGGACTTCCCGGTGCCGGGCAGCCCGCCGATCACCACCAGCCGGATCCGGCCGGCGGACAGGTGCCAGGCGGCGAGGTCGAGCAGGTGCCGGGCAGCCTGGGCCAGCACCTGCTGGCCCGCCTCGTCCCCGCCGGCCTGCTCCCAGGCCAGGGCGGTCACCTTGGCCCGCACCTGGGCCCGGTAGGCGATGTGATGATGGGCCAGCGAGTCCGGCCAGCTGTCGCCGGCGAACTCCCGGTAGGCGGCGAGAAACTCGCCCGCCAGGTCGGCCCGGCCCAGCCGCTCCAGGTCCATGGCCAGGAACGCGACGTCCGCCAGGGTGTCGTCCCAGCGCAGGGCATCGTCGAACTCCAGGCAGTCCAGCACCCGGGGGCCGTCATCGAGCAGGAAGATGTCGTCGGCCAGCAGGTCGCCGTGGCCGTCCCGGGCCCGGCCGGCGGCCACCCGGGCCTGGATGAGGCTCTCCCGGCCCGCCAGGTAGCTGCGGGCGAGCGTGATGACCTGCCCGGCGGTGGCAGGGTCGAACAGCGGCCCGACGAAGCGGGCCATCTCGGTGGCGTTCGCCTCCCAGCGGCCAGCCAGGGCGTCGCGGCTGGCGGCGGCTTCGACCGCGGCGGAGGTGCCCGCCCGGGCGTGGAACGCGGCCAGCAGCCGGGCCAGCTGGCGCAGGCCCTCCCCGACCGGTTCGCCCGCCATGGCCAGGGTCGCCAGCCGGCGGCCAGCCGGCAGGCGCCGCATCACCACCAGGTGATCGCACGGCTGCCCGTCGGGACCGAGCACGTCGGCCACGCCCAGGTACACGTCGGGCGACAGGCGCCGGTTCAGCTCTACCTCCCGGTGGCAGGCGGCCTGCCTCGCCTCCCGGCTCCGGTAGTCGAGGAAGCCCAGATCGAGCGGCTTCTTCAGCTTGTAGGCATGGTCGCCGGCGAAGAACACCACACCCGAATGGGTTTCGGCGACAGCCGCGTGGCCGGCCGGGCCGGGTGGCGGCTGGTCAGGCCGGGGCATGGGCCGGGGCGAGGTAGCGGGTGAACCAGTCCCGGGCCAGTCCTGCCGCCTGCTCCAGCGTGCCGGGCTCCTCGAACAGGTGGGTCGCCCCGGGCACCACCGCGAGCTGGTTCTCGCACCGCAGGTGCTCCTGGGCGGCGCGGTTCATCCCCAGCACCACCTCGTCCAGGCCGCCGACGATGAGCAGCGTCGGTGCCCGCACCCGCGCGAGCCGGGGAATGGCCAGGTCGGGCCGGCCGCCACGGGAGACCACGGCGGCGATCTGGGCATCCGGCTCGGCGGCGGCCCACAGGGCGGCGCCGGCACCGGTGCTGGCCCCGAAGTAGCCGATCGGTGTGCCGGCCAGGCGCGCCCGCTCACGCAGCCAGCGGGTGGTGGCGGTCAGGCGGCCAGCCAGCAGCCCGATGTCGAAGACGTTGGCGGGGTCGCGCTCCTCCTCCGGGGTCAGCAGGTCGAACAGCAGCGTGCCGAGCCCGGCGCGGGCCAGCACACCGGCCACGAACCGGTTGCGCGGGCTGTGCCGGCTGCTCCCGCTGCCGTGCGCGAACAGCACCAGCCCGGCGTCGGCGCCGGGCGTGTTCAGATGCCCGGCGAGCCGGACCCGGCCGGCGTCGATCGTGACGTCGCCGTCCCAGGCGGCGCCGGCGGCCAGCGGCTCCGGGACCGGGCCGGCCGGGGCCCGGTCAGCGGCCGCGGCGCGCAGCAGCGCGACCACCTCGTCGTCGCTGGTCTGGGAGAAGTCCTCGTACCACTCGCCGATCGCCAGGAAGTGCTCCGGCGTCTCCAGGCAGATCACCTCGTCGGCGTCGTCGCCCATCGTGGCGGGAGTGGCCGGCGGGGCGACCGGCACCGCCAGCACCACCCGGGCCGCGCCCTGCGCGCGGGCGACCTGGCAGGCGGCCCGCGCGGTGGAGCCGGTGGCGATGCCGTCGTCGACGATGATCGCGGTCCGCCCGGTCAGCGGGGTCCGGGGCCGATCGCCCCGGAACCGCCGGGCCCGCCGCAGCAGTTCGGCCCGCTCCCGTTCCTCCACCGCGGCGATCTCGCTCTCGCTGACCCGGGCGATGGCGGTCACCTCCGGGTTGATGATCCGGACGCCGCCCTCCCCGATCGCGCCCATCCCCAGCTCCGGCTGGACCGGGACCCCGAGCTTGCGCACCACGATCACGTCCAGCGGCGCCCTCAGCGCCCGCGCCACCTCCGCCGCGACCGGGACCCCGCCCCGGGGGAGCCCCAGTACCACCAGGTCCTCACCCCGCAGGTGCTGCAGGCGGCTGGCGAGCCGCCGGCCTGCGTCGAGCCGGTCGAGAAACGGCATGGCAAACCCCCTTCGTCCCAGTCTGTGTACCCAGCACTGGGGCTGGCCAGAGGCGATGGTCCCGAGGGTTGTCACGGCCACGACCGGCCGTGCCCGGATAACGGGCAGGAACGGCGGGCAGTTCCCGCGGCCGGGTCAGGTCAGCAGTGAGCGCAGGAAGGTGCGGGTACGGCCGGCGTCGTCGCCGCGGCCGTACTCGCCCGCGACGAAGTCGGTGACGCCCGCCTGCGCCAGCACCTCGATCTGCTCGCCCACGGCGTCCTCGTCACCGACGATGGCCACGTCCGCCGGGCCGGCCGCGCCTTCCCGGTCGAGCATGGCCCGGTAGGACGGCAGCTGCCCGTAGATCGCGAACACCTTGGCCGCCCGCTCGCGGGCAGCGGCCGGGTCGCTGGTGACGCAGACCGGCAGGATGCACACGACCCGCGGCGCGGGCCGCCCGGCCTCAGCCGCCGCCTGCGTGATCGTCGGCACGATGTGGTCCCGTACCGTGGCCGGGCCGGTCATCCACAGCACCGTGCCGTCCGCCTGCTGGCCCGCCAGCCGCAGCATCTGGGTGCCCAGTGCCGAGACCAGCACCGGCACCCGGCCCTCCCCCGGGGTGGTGAGGCCGATATTGGCCCGGACAGTCTCCCCGCTGAACGAGGCCGGGCGCCGGTCCAGCAGCGGCAGCAGGACCGCGAGGTATTCGCGCATGTGCCGGATCGGCTTGCTGTAGTCGTAACCGAACATGTCCTCGATCACGATCTGGTGGGACGGGCCGATCCCCAGGGTGAGCCGGCCGCCTGTCGCCGCGGCGACGGTGAGCGCCTGCTGCGCCAGGGCAGCGGGATGGCGCGGGTAGGTGGGGACGACCGCCGTTCCCAGGCCAATGCCGCCGACCTGGCTGCCGGCGACGGCCAGCGCGGTCAGCGCGTCCAGCCCGAAGATGTTGCTCAACCACACCGACGAGAAGCCTTCGCCGGCCGCCCGCTGCACCTGTCCACGCAGGTCGGCGAAGGGGTCAGCACCTGAAGGATCCTGCAGTGACACGGCGATACGCATGTGCCTGCCTCCCACGCCTGGGCCGTCCGGTCGCTCTCATTCTGCCCCGGCGAGCCGATAGCAGGCTGCTGGAATGTGGCGTAATCGGGCCGGACGGTGCGGCATGCCCGGCCGACTTCGCCCGCCGCGTGGATGGCGCCGCTGCTGGGCGGGGCGGCCGGGGAAGTGCCGATTCCAGGCCTGAAACCGGAATCTCTCATGGTGTTGCCGTAATTTCCCGCGTCGGTGAACCTGTTGCCGCCGGAACGCAATAGAGAAGCGATGGACGACGATGAGCTGATCGCTGCGATGGCGGGCGGCGACGATACCGCGCTGCGGGAGTTGTTCGCACGGCACGCGCCGTGGCTGGCAGCCCGGCTGCGCCCCATCCTGCCCGCGGCCGAGGTGGAGGACGTGCTGCAGGAGAGCTTCCTGGCGGTCTGGCGGGGGGCGCGCGGCTACCGGCCCGAAGGCTCGCCAGGCGGCTGGCTGTGGGGGATCACCCGGCGGCAGGCGGCGCTGTGGCTGCGCCGCCGCGGCCCGGACGGATTGCCGCTGGCCGCCCTGGGCAGCCACGGCGGCCAGCACGCGGGTGATCCGGCGGAGGCCGCCGTGTCCCGGGCTGACCTCGCCGAGGCGGTCAGGGCGCTCGGCCCGGAGGGCAGCACGACGCAGGAGGTCTGGCGGCTGATGTACGTGGAGGACCGGACGGTCACCGAGGTGGCCGGGCTGATGGGCGTTCCCGAGGGCACCGTGAAGAGCCGCGCTCACCGGGTCCGCCAGCTCATGCGCGCGGTGCTGCGGCAGCCGGTGCGGGACGGAGGCGGACGATGACCTATAGCCATGAGATGACTGGTGACCGCGATGACCTGCCGGGACCGGGCCAGGACCAGTGCCCGCGTGACGTCGATCTGCACCGGGTGTGGCTGGGAGTGGCCGCGGAGGCCTGGCGCCGCCGCCCGGGACTGCTGGAGCGGCTGGCCGGGCGGGCGCTGCGCTCGCCGGGCCTGGCGCGGGCGCTGGTGACCACGCCGTCGCTGCTGCTCGGCTGGGTCATCGCCAGCGCGGTCGTGCTGGCGGCCGGGATGTTCGCCACGCTGGGGACCGGCACGCCGTTCGTGGCCTTGTTCGCGCCCGCGGTCGCCGCCGCGGGCGTCGCCTACGCCTACGGGCCGGGCATCGACCCGGCCTGGGAGCTGTCGCAGAGCATGGCGGTCAGCGACCGGATGGTGCTGCTGGTCCGGGTGCTGGCCGTGTTCGCGCTGAACGCGGCGCTGGGGCTGGCCGCGTCGGCGGCGTCGGGGACCGCGGCCGCGGTCACCTTCGGCTGGCTAGTCCCGATGACCGCGGTGTCCGCGCTGGCTCTTGCGGCGGCGACGGTCACCCGCTCGGCGAACGCCGGCGTCGCAGCGGGCCTGGCCGCCTGGGCGATCACAGTGCTGTCGGTGAACTCGGCTTCCGGCCAGGTCGCCACGGCGGTCGCCAGTTCCGCGCTGGTCCTTCCCTACCTGACGGTCGCCGCCGCCTGCGGCGCCATCGCGTGGTTTGCCACCCGTATTCCGAAAGGAACGTCATGAACGTTGAGATCAGCGATGTGACCAGGCGGTTCGGCCGCACCCAGGCGGTGGCCGGGGTGACCCTGGAGACCGGTCCCGGGGTGTTCGGGCTGCTGGGCCCGAACGGCGCGGGCAAGACCACGCTGCTGCGGATGATGGCCACGGTGATCCCGTCGAGTTCCGGCCGCGTGCGGCTGCTCGGCCGCGACCCCGGCGGATACGGGCCGCGGCGGGAGATCCGGCGCAGGCTCGGTTACCTGCCGCAGAACCTGGGCTATTACCCGGGATTCACGGTGGCCGAGTTCGTCGAGTACTTCGCGCTGCTGAAGGAGATGCCGCCTGGCCGGGTGCCGCAGGCGGTGGCCACCGCGATCGAGCGGGTCGACCTCGGCGGCAGGGCGAGAGCGAAACTGCGCACCTTGTCCGGCGGCATGCTGCGCCGGGCCGGGATCGCGCAGGCGATCGTCAACGAGCCCGAGCTGCTGCTGCTGGACGAGCCGACCGCCGGTCTTGACCCGGAGCAGCGGGTGGCGTTCCGCGCCCTGCTGCGCGACCTCGGCGAGCGGGCCAGCGTGATCGTCTCCACCCACCTGGTCGAGGACATTGGCGCCGCCTGCAGCAAGGTCGCGCTGATGGACGCCGGGAAGATCGTGTTCCAGGGCACGCCGGACGAGCTGACCGCCCGCGGCGAGGGCACCGGCGCGGCCGGCGACGCCCCACTGGAGCGCGGCTACAGCGCGGTGCTCGCGGCAGCCCGGTCCGCAACGGCGGCGGCGTGATGACCGCCGCGACCGCCCCGGTACGGCACCGGACACCGCGCGCCGCCAGCGCGGTCCCGCTCAACGCCGCGCGGCTGCTGCGCGTGGAACTGCGCCGCAACGCGATGCCATGGATCCTGCCGCTGATCGCCGCGCTGTTCTGGTTCGACTCCTACCGGCCCAGTACCGGCGCGGCACCGCTGTATGGGCTGCGCACGTTCTGGAACATGGGCCAGGGCGGCACCATCATTGACTTCGGGCCGTTCGTGGCCGGCGTGGCCGCCTGGATGGGATCGCGGGACGGCCGCCGCGGCCTGGCTGACCTGGTGACCGCGACTGCCCGGCCGCGCTGGGCGGCCCAGCTCGCCACCTGGGCCGCGACCGCGATCTGGGCGGTGGCGGCCTACCTGGTCTTCGTGGGCATCCTGTTCGCGATCTACGCCCGCCAGGGCGTCGGGGGCACGCCACCGTGGTGGTGGGTCGCCGCCGGCGCCACGGCGGTGACCGCGTTCAGCGCCGCCGGGTTCGCCGTCGGGGCCTACTGGCCGAGCCGGTTCGCCGCGCCGGTGGCCACGTTCGGCGGGTTCCTGGCGATGATGCTGTCGTCGCAGACCGGGTTCAGACACAACACCGGGTGGGCACTGATCCTGCCGACCAACTCCAACGGCAATTTCGACAGCCAGGACTCCGGGATCTTTTTCCCGTGGCTGCCGGACCTGCCGATCGCCCGGATTATCTTCCTGGCCGGGATCGCCGTCGCGGCACTGGGCCTGACCGGCCTGCCCGCCCGGGCCGGCGGCCAGTGGCTGCGCCGCGCCGCCGCAGTCCTCACGCTCGCCGGTGTGGCGCTGGCGGGGACCGCCGTCGGGCTGGCCAGCACCGCGCGGCTGTCAGCGCACGGCATGGTCATCCCCGCCCTGCACGACGCCGCGAACGACGCGCCGATTACCTACACTCCCGCCTGCGGCCACGCCGCCGGGGTCCCGGTGTGCCTGAACCCGGCCTACCGCCGATGGCTGCCGGACATGACCGCCGCGCTGACGCCGGTGCTCGCCGAGGTGGTCGGCCTGCCCGGCACGCCAGCGCGTGCCGGGCAGGTCGCCGCGGCATACACCAGCAGTGACGGCGGGCCCCCGCAGGCGATAACCCTTGGCGGCCACCCGACGGCGCTCCGCGTGTCGCTCGGCATGCTCGACATGCCTGGACCGTGCGGCTTTTGCGACGGGCCCGTGGCCACGAAACAGTTCGTCGACCAGATACGGCTGGCGTTCGCCCACGCCTTCGTCGGCGCGGGCAACGGCGGCGGCAGCCCGGTGCAGCAGGCCGTGCAGGCAGCGCTGCTGCGAGGTGCCGGGATACCGTTCGCCGCACAGCCCAAGCTGGTGGCCACCGCCAAGAATGTGCCAGGACCCGCACCGGGACCGGCGGCCGGGCCGGTCTACGCAGCAGCCCGGCGGCTCGCCACCCTGCCCGCCGTGGCACAGCACGCCTGGCTCGCCGTTCACCTGGCCGCGCTGCGGGCCGGCCGGCTCACCCTCAAGGAACTGCCATGACCACTGCAGGCCTGCACCGGCCGGCGCCGGGAAACGTCCCTGCTCCGGCGGCCGGGACCCGGCGAGACCGGGCGGCCGCCGGATGGCGGCTGGCGCGGCTGTACCTGGTCAGCCGCCGGGTGCCGATGGCGCTGGCGCTGCTGGCCGGGCTCGGTGCGCTGCTATGGGCCGCGCTGCACTGGCACTGGAACATCGCAGGCGGGGCCGCCGCGCGGCAGGTCATCCCGCTCACGATCGAGACCGGGGCCGCGGCGGTGATCGCGGTCACCACCTACGGGCCGTTCGGGGAGCCAGAACGGGCCGCCGGCCGGTGGCTGCCCTGGCTTCGGCTGGGCGCGGCCGTCGCGCTCACCACCGTCGCGTTCGGCGCGCTGGCCGCCGGGGCCGCGGCGGGCGCGATGCCAGGCGGGACCCTGCTTCTGCTCCGCAACCTCGGCGGCATGGTCGGCATCGGCCTGCTGTCCGCGGCCGTCCTCGGCGGCGCGTTCGGCTGGACCGGGCCGATGGCCTACCTGCTGATCACCGAAGGGGCGCTGGCCCACCGCTCGGTCACGCCCTGGGTCTGGCCGACCCGGCCGCCGCACGACCGCGGCGGCGCGATCTGCGCCTGCCTGGTGATCGCCGCCGGACTGGTGCTGATCACCGTGCACGGACCGCGGGAATCAGGCCGCGAGTCCGGCCCCGCAAGCTGAGCCCGGAGGCAGCGTAATCACCATCGCGACCCAGGCCTCGCCCGGCACCCGCCCGGGCCAGATGACGTGCGCAGCCGCCGGCCGGGGTTCAGCCGGTGCTGGCGCCCAGGCGCGCGGCCAGCAGCCGCGCCTCCTCGGCGAGCTGGTCGGCCGCGTCCGCCCCGTCCGCCGCGAGCTCGTGGGACAGTTCGGCGGCCTGGTCGGCCAGCTGCGCTACCAGGCCAGCGACCTCGGACATGGCGGCGCTGGGTTCATGGATGTCGATCTTGGAGAACGGGAACGAGACCGTGATGCGCGGGTTGCCCGACTGCACCGAGGTTGGCCGGGGCCGCGGCTTGGGTTCTTCCATGAGCGCAGCCTCGCCCCGTGCCCAGCGAACCGCCAGGGCCGGAGGTCCCGGCCCTGGCGGTTCGCTGGGCGGTCACAGGGCCCGGCTGGCGGTCACAGCCCGGCCAGCCCCGGCAGCTCGTTCGGCGGCCGGATTCTTATGGGCCGGGCGGGCCGTAGTCCAGCGCTGCGTACCAGTCGCCGCGCCCGCCAGGGATGAGGTCCAGGATGTGCCACACCGGGCTCAGCAGGTCGATGCCCCGCTGGTCCACGGTCTCGTCCATGCGCGGGTGCGCCGAGTAGAAGTGGCGCACCTGGCCGTCCCCGTCCCTGGTGAACACCGAGACGGTCGAGTCCTGGTGCCCGGCCTCGTCCTCGCTGCCCAGGTCGAACTTGAACGTGCTGTCGCCGCAGCTGAGCAGCCGCAGCCCGGCCCAGCCGCGGGCGCGGGCGTGTGCCCGCAGCATGGCCGGATCGGCGGCGGCGGCGATGGCGAAATCGGCGTTCTGCGCCAGGTGGTGGGCGACCGCGCTGAAGCCGTCGATCCACATGGTGCACATCGGGCACGGGCTGGTCTGCTGCTTGCCGTACATGAAGTGGTAGATGACCAGCGCACGGCCAGGGCCGGTGAACAGCTCGCTGAGGCGGACGGTGGTGACGGGCTCGTCGCCACCGGCCAGGCCCGGCGGGCCCTCGCGGAACTCATAGTCCGCGACCGGGGCGCCGGCGGGCAGGTCGCGCCGCAGCTGGGCGACGCGCTCGGCCTGCCGCATCAGGTCGATCTCGGCACGCTGGAGTTCCTCCCGGCGGGCCAGGTAGTCCTGCGGTTCGGCGAGCCTGGTGTGGCGCATGGCTGGCCCTCCTCGATAGGTGTCGGCGGCTGTCAGGTCAGGGGGCGGCCTGGAACGGCTTGCCATTACTCCCCCTTCCCGAGCAGTGCCACCAGGTCGGTGGCGGTCTGACGCATAAAAGCCACCATGATCATGGTTGCCGCCCGGAGTTCCGGGCGGCGGGGCGGGGAGTGCGGCGGGGCGGGGAATGGAGTGCGCGGGAGGCTGGTTGCATACCCCGGAGGGTATCTGTGGCGGATGCCCGCGCAGCTGAGGAGGCACCCCATGGCGACGGTCGAGCTGACGGCCGAGAACTTCGAGTCCGTGATCGACGGCGCCGACCTGGCACTGGTCGACTTCTGGGCGGCCTGGTGCGGCCCCTGCCGGGTCTTCGGCCCGGTCTTCGAGCAGGCGTCGCAGGAGCACGCCGACGCGGTGTTCGGCAAGGTGGACACCGAGGCACAGCAGGCCCTGGCGGCCTCGTTCGGTATCTCCTCGATCCCCACGCTGATGATCATCCGTGACAACGTCGTCGTGTACGCGCAGCCCGGCGCGCTCCCCGCGGCCGCGCTGAGCCAGCTCATCACCAAGGCCCGCGAACTCGACATGGACCAGGTGCGCGCTAGCATCGCCGAGCATGAAGGCGCCCAGTCGGGCGGCGCGTGACGCCACCCGGCTGACAGCGAGCGGAGAGGCGGCGCAGTGGACCGGGACCAGTGGGACGAGCGGTACGGCAGCATGGAGCTGGTCTGGACCGCTGAGGCGAACCGGTTCGTAGTCGAGGAACTGGCGGGCCTGCCACCGGGCCGCGCACTCGACCTCGGCGCCGGTGAGGGGCGCAACGCCATCTGGCTGGCCGAGCAAGGCTGGCAGGTGACGGCGGTCGACTTCTCCCCCGTCGCGCTCGCCAAGGCGGCCAAGCTGGCTGAGGCACGCGGGGTGACAGGCGTCGACTGGGTCGAGGCCGACCTGCGCACGTACCAGCCCGGCGAGGACGCCTACGACCTGGTCCTGCTCGCCTACATCCACCTGCCCCCGGACGAGTTCCGCCCGCTGCTGGCCGCGGCGGCCGCCGCCCTCGCTCCCGGCGGCACCCTGCTGGTCGTCGGCCATGACGTGGACAACATCGCGCATGGCCACGGCGGCCCACAGGACCCGCAGATCCTGCACCGGGCCGACGAGGTGGTCCATGCCCTGCCCGGCCTGACCATCCGCCGGGCCGCGCAGGCCCGGCGCCCGGTCACGACCGACGAGGGTGAACGGGTGGCCATCGACACCGTGGTGCGGGCACAGCGCCCCTAACCCCTGTCAGGCAGAACGGAGGGCCGTGCCGGATGCGAGCTTCAACACCAGGCGGCGCCCGGGGTGGGCACCATTTCCAGACCACCTGCGGCCGGGACGTGACGGTCGGGCTGATCGCCGTCGGCGACACGCACCGCCCGGCCCGGCGGGTCACCGTGGACATCGGTGAATGCCCGGGCTGCCATGACGGCACCTGGGCAGCGCTGACGACAGCCGAGGCCCGCGAGCTAGCCGCCAGCCTGCTAGCCCAGGCCAACGCCACCGAGCGCGGGTAGCTGATCTACCCCGGCCGCATAGATACCCCATGGGGTATAGTTCCTGGGAGAGTTAGAGGAGAGCAGATGAAGGTTGACGACGAGGCGGTCAGCGCCGTGCTGAACCGGCTGCGGCGCGCGCAGGGCCAGCTCGCGGGCGTCATCGCGATGGTGGAATCAGGCCGCGACTGCGCCGAGGTGGTGACCCAGCTGGCCGCGGTCTCCCGGGCGCTCGACCGGGCCGGCTTCAAGATCGTCGCCAGCGGCATGCGCCAGTGCCTCGCCGCCGACAGCGAGGCCCCGCTGTCGCAGGAGCAGCTGGAGAAGCTGTTCCTCACCCTGGCCTGATCTGCCCTGCCGACAGGGAGGAACCGATGGATTACGGCATCACCGTGCATACTTCCGGGCCCTTCGCGCAGACCGTGGACCGGGTCCGTGACGCTCTCAGGTCGCAGGGCTTCGGCGTGCTGACCGAGATCGACGTGCGGGCCACGCTGCGCGAGAAGCTGGGCGAGGAGATGGAGGACTATCTGATCCTCGGCGCGTGCAATCCCCCGCTCGCGCACCGGGCGCTCAATGCCGACCGCCGGATCGGCATGCTCCTGCCCTGCAACGTGGTGGTGCGCACCGAGGACGGCGGGACGGTGGTGGAGGCCGCCGACCCGCAGGCCATGATGGCGCTGGCCGACGACCCCGGGCTGGCGCAGGTCGCGAGCGAGGCGGCCGGCAGGCTCCGTGCTGCGCTGGATTCGCTGGCCGCCTGAACTTACCCGCCGCCGGAAAACCCGCATTATCGCAGAACGATTGCTTTGCCCGTGAATGTGGCGGTGGAAAAGGCGGGGCTCCCCTGCCAGGATGAATCGTGTCGGGCGGTGGCCGTGACCGATTAGCCAAGGGGGACATACCATGCCCGATACACGTTCGGCCGGCCTGCGGGGCAGGCTGCCAGTCAAGCCTGCCGGCCAGCGCTTCAACATCCAGTACGTATCCAGCTACCTGCGGCCGGGGGCGGCCCTCCCGGCCCCGCAGTACCCCGTCGACATCACCGGCGGGATCATCGACTGGGGCATGCTCGGCAATGGCCCGGACAAGACCTGCAAAACCCATCCGAACGGGGTGGGCGACTGCACGTTCGCCGGGCGTCAGCACTACAAGATGGCCAAGGCGGCGGCCGGCGACGAAAAGGAGGAATGGGAAAACTCCGACAAGCTGGTGGCCGAATATCTCTCCTACAACCACGGCCAGGACCAGGGCGCCAACATCGCCGACCTGCTGCTGAGCTGGTACCAGGGGGGCAAGATCCTCGCGTTCGCCCCGGTCGACCACACCGACCCGGCAGCCGTGGACGCGGCGATGGAGGCCTTCCACGGCGCCTACGCCGGCGTGAACCTGCCCGACGACGCCGACCAGCTGTTCGAGCAGGGGGAGCCGTGGACGACGGCGAACGGTGAGCGGCCGGACCCGAACGAGGGGCACTGCATCGTGAAGGTGTCGGCCGACGGCCAGCGCAACGACACCTGGGTCACCTGGGGGGCGCTGCAGAAGTCCACCACCGACTGGACCCGGTCCTGCCTGGAGGAGGCGTGGGTCATCATCACCGAAGAAGACGCGAAGAACGCGAAGCTCGACCTGGCAGCGCTCAAGGCCGACATCGACGCTCTTGACGGCACCGGTGGCAACCGCGGCAAGCGCCGCTAGCCGGGGCCGTCAGCGCGCCGCTAGCCGGGGCCGTCAGCAGGGCGCCTGCTGGTAGCCCTCGGGCCGCCGGGTGCGCCGCCACCGCTCGCGGAGCGGGCTGCTGAGCCTGGCGGCATGTTGCCGGAGCCTGGCAAGCAGCCGCGCGGCCCAGGCGTACTCGCTCGCGAGCACGGCGAGGCCGAGCAGGATGACGGCCACGCCCGGACCGGGAAGCACAAGCATGACCGCCCCGCCGGCCAGCAGGCTCAGGCCGGCCACGGTGATCCCGCCCCTGCGGGCCCACCGCCACAGCGGGGCGGTCATGCCTGCCCCGGACGGGCGCGGAACGGGCCGACGGACTGCGCTGAACACAGCGGAAGGAGAAGGCCGCGCGGTCATGTCTCATGCTCCTTCCCGTCCAGGGCACTGGCCCGGTGTCCCCCCGGCCAGCCGGCATCACGATGGTGCCGTGGCACCCAGTCTGCCGCTGCCGGCCAGCGCGGGCAGGTACCCAGGCGGGCTATCTTGATCCGGCCTTGTTTGCCGGTTCCCGGCAAACAAGGCCGGATGGCAGATCTCATCACGCCGCGAGCGGCTTGGCCGGCCAGTCCAGCAGCCGGGCACCGATCACCGCCACCTGCATGGTGAGGGCGTCGGCGGGCAGCGACGGGTCGCGGCCGGTCAGGTCCCGGACGCGGGCCAGCCGGTAGGTGACGGCGCGCACCGACAGGTGCAGGTCCCGGGCGGCCGCGGCGGCGACCCCGCCGTGGGCGAAGTAGGCGTCCAGGGTGGCCAGCAGCGGCGCCGCGCCGCCGCGGGCACGGGCCAGCGGGGTGAGCACGGTGAGCACAAGGTCGGTGATGGCTTCCCGGTCGCGCAGCAGCACCTGGTAGATGAGCAGATCGGCAGCGTTCGCGACCGGGTCGGGCAGGCCGAGCCGCCGTGCGACGTCGAGCGCGTCCGACGCTTCCTCATACGACCGGACCACCCCGCTCGGTCCCGGGTAGGACCGGCCGACCACCACCCGCCACCCCGCCGGCTGCCCGTCACCGGTGGGCGGGGCCTGGGCCAGCACCCGGGCCAGTGCGCGGGCCGCCCGGCCGGCCTCGTCCCCCGCGGTCGCGCCGATGACGGCCACCACCTGCCCGCCCCGGGTCGCCACCAGGGACGGCGACGGTGCGGTGGCGTCCGCGACCACCGCTTCGACCTCCATGCTCACCGGGTTGGCCGCCGCGCCCGCCACAGCCGGCCCGGCCAGCACCACCTGGTGCGGCCCGGCCAGGCGCAGCCCGAGCCGGTCGCCACGGACGATGAGGTCCCCGATCCCGCCCCGCCCGGACAGCAGGTCGTCGAAGAACTCCCGGCGCTCCGCCTCCTCGCGGCGGGCCACAGCCAGGCTCGCCCGCTCGAAACCTTCGGCGGCGGCGGCGACCGCGTCGTCGGCGGCCCGCAGCACGGCCAGGCCCGCCGCGCCCAGCGCGGTGACCGAGGTGCCGCTGGGCAGCTCCCGCCACAGCCGCCAGGTGGCGGACAGGAACAGATCGACCAGGCCGCGCAGCGCGACCCCGCTCAGCGCCGCCTGCTCCCCCGACCGGCCATAGCCCGCCAGCTCGGCAGCGGTCAGACGGCGGCTGCTGCCCGCGGCCTCAAGCACGGCGGGCAGGTAGTCACCGAGCAGCCCGACCGGGACGCCGCCCGCTTCCCTGCTCGCGGCGCGCGCGATGGCGGGCAGGTCCGGGCCGGGGGGAGGCGGGGTCACCCGGCACCCCCCTTTCTGGCTGGCCAGCGCGCTGCCCGGCACACCGGAGCGCTCCGGTACCGGAGCCTCATTGCCGGGGACCGGCAACAGATGTCGCCTCATTTTAGCCAGCAAGCCACGCTGACGGGAATGGCCCGGCAAGTGGAAGGTGGGCTTAGCCCGCCACAAGCCGGGCAGTGCGAGGGAGAACAGCGTGACCATCACCCGCCCGCCAGATACCAGCGGGTCCGGTACCGGTACCGGCTCGGGGGCCGGCACCGGCCAGCATCACACAGGCGGCGGCCTGCGCATCGCGGGCCTGCCCGTCCGGCTCACCTTCGGGGCCCATCTGCTCGCCATGCTGGCCGTCCTGGCCGGCGCGCTGGTCCTGCCGGACGCCGCGCCGGGCTGGCCGGCCGCCGCCTACCTGGGCGCGACCGCCGGGCTGGTGGCCGGCCTGCTGGTGAGCCTCGTCATCCACGAACTCGCGCATGCGGTGGTAGCCCGTGGCTACGGCACCGCCGTCGCGGAGATCAGGATCGGGTTCTTCGGCGGCGCGGAACACGGCCGCGGGGAGTACGCCATGCCACGGGGGCTGTGGCGTGCTGCCGCGGCAGGGCCCGCCGCCAGCCTGGTCCTGGCCGCATTCAGCGCGGGGGTGGCGCTCACCCTGGCCGGTCTGGGCGCGGGCGCGCTGCCGGCCGCGGTCTTCGCCGCCCTCGCCTGGATCAACGCCGCGCTCACCGTCGCCAACCTGCTGCCGGGGGGCGGGATGGACGGCGGGCGCGTGGTGCAGGCGCTGGCCTGGGCACGGTCGGGGGACCGTGCCCAGGCCAGCGTCACAGCCGCACGGGCCGGGCAGTTCACCGGGGCACTGCTCATCGTCGGCGGCGGGGTGTGGCTCGGGCTGGGCAATCTGGCCGGCATCTGGGTCGCGCTGATCGGGCTGGCGATGGTCCGCGTGTCCCGGGCGCAGGCGCGTGAGGTGCTGGTCATCACCGCCCTGGCGGACCTGCGGGTAGCCGACGTCATCCCGCCACCGGGCCGTGCCGCCGTTCCTGGCTGGCAGACAGTACAGTCATTCCTCGACCGCCAGCCCGATGGCGGCCAGCAGGCTGGCGCCGGGGCTTTCGCGCTGCGGGACCTGGACGGGAACGCGGCCGGGATCCTCACCCTCAGCCAGCTGGTGCTGGTGCCCCCCGGCCACCGTGACAGCATGCGGCTGGCCGACATCGCCACCCCGGCCGCCGGCGTCGTGACCACCACCATGGAGGAGCCTCTGGGCCACCTGCTCTCCCGGCTGGCCATCCGGCCCGCCAACCCGGCCGCGCTGCACACGGCGGGGTACGCGCTGGTGGTCTCCGGCGACGGCGGGCCGGCCGGGGTGCTGACCCCTGCCGACTTCAGCCGGGCCGGCCAGCTCGGCCTGCTGATGAGGGGAGGCCGGGCGCCCTGATCCCTGCCCGGACATGACTGCATATGAGTGTCCTCCACGTCCCCCTCTGGGCCTGGGCCGCGACCATCGCGGCCCTTGCCGTGTTGCTGGGGGCCGATCTGCTGGTCAGCTCACGGCGGCAGCGGCCGGTGGGGATGGGCGAGGCGGCGCTGTGGTCGGCGGCGACGATCGTGCTGGCGGTGGCGTTCGGTGCGCTGGTGGCCACCGCGGGCAGCGGTGCCGCCGCCGGGCAGTTCTTCGCCGGCTGGCTGACGGAGTACAGCCTGTCGCTGGACAACCTGCTGGTCTTCCTGCTGCTGATCGGCAGTTCGGGGGTCCCAGGGCGGTACCACGGACGCGTTCTGCTGCTGGGAATTTTGCTTGCCCTCATCCTGCGCGGAATCCTCATCGGGCTGGGCGGGGCGGCCCTGCACCGGTTCGGGTGGGTGGAGTACCTGTTCGGGGCCTTCCTCCTCTACACCGCCGTGCGGATGGCGCGCCACAGCGGCGACCGCCGGGGCTCCGGGGAAGGCAGTGCGCTCCGGCTGGCGCGGCTGGTCATGCCGGTCGCGTCCCGGGGTGAGGGCGCCCGGCTGACCACCCGGGTGCACGGGCGCTGGCACGCCACCCCGCTGCTCGTCCTGGTGGTCGCGATCGGCGTGACCGACGTGCTGTTCGCGCTGGACTCCATCCCCGCGATCTTCGGCCTGACCCGGGACCCGTTCCTGGTCTTCTCCGCGAACCTGTTCGCGCTGATCGGCCTGCGCCACCTGTACTTCCTGGTCGGCGGGCTGCTCGGGCGGCTGGTGCACCTGTCCGCGGGCCTGGCCGTCATCCTGGCGTTCATCGGGCTCAAGCTCGTCGGCGAGGCGCTGCGCGGCTCCGGCGTTCACCACCTCGGCCCGGTGCCGGTTCCCCAGTTCAGCGCACCGGTGTCGCTGGCGGTCATCGCCGGGGTGCTGGCCGTCACCACGGTGACCAGCCTGGCCGCCACCCGGCGGCGGGCAGCTCAGCCGGGCAGGGCAGGGCAGGCAGAACCGGAGCGGGCGGACGGCGCCCCGCCGGCGGCCGAGCCGGCCGAGGGACGGTTATCGCCGCCGGGGGCCGGCCAGCGGCTCAGTCCGCCGCCAGCGCGTCGCGGACATGCGCCAGGACGTCCCCGAGACCGACCCTGACTGTCTCGCCAGTGGCCCGCCTGGTGATCTCCACCGCGCCGTCGGCCAGCCCGCGCTTGCCCACGGTGACCCGCAGCGGGATGCCGGTGAGCTCGGCGTCACGGAACTTGACCCCGGCCCGCTCGGCCCGGTCGTCGATGATGACCTCGACGCCGGCGGCGGTGAGCTGCTCGTACACTGACTCACCCGCCTTGGCCACCTCGGTGTCCTCCGCCTGCGCCACGGTCACCACGACGCTGAACGGGGCGACCGCGGCCGGCCAGACGATGCCGTGGTCGTCGTGGTGGCACTCGACGATGGCCGCCATCGCCCGCTCCACCCCGATCCCGTAGCTGCCCATGATCGGGTGGACCCGCTCCCCGGCCGCGTTGAGCACGGTCACGTTGAACGTCTTGGTGTACTTGTAGCCGAGCTTGAAGATGTGCCCGACCTCGATCGCCGGCAGCAGCTCCAGCGGCTGGCCGCAGCGCACACACGGCTCACCGGCGGCGACCTCGCGCAGGTCGGCCCAGGAACCGACGGTGATGTCCCGGTCGATGTCCACCCCGCGCAGGTGGACGTCGTCGGTGTTGGCCCCGGTCACCATGTCCCGGCGGCCGCGCAGCGCCTCGTCGGCGAGAACCGGCGGGCCCGTCACGCCGACCGCGCCCAGGCTCCCCGGCAGCGCGCCGAGGGCGGCCCGGATCTCCTCCGCCTGGGCGGGCCGGACCGCGACCGCCGCCGTGGCGTCGATGAGCTTCTGCTCGTTCAGCGCGTGGTCACCGCGCATCAGCACCAGCGTGAGCTTGCCGTCCAGCACGTAGACGAGGGTCTTGATCTGCCGGTCGGCGGGCGCGTCATACCCGGTCGCCAGGTCCTCGATGGTCCGCACCCCGGGGGTGCCGAACCGTTCCGGCGACGGCAGTCCCGGGCCGTCGGCCACCGGCGCCAGCGCCGACGTGGCCTTCTCCACGTTGGCGGCGTAGTTGCAGGCCGGGCAGTGGGCGATCATGTCCTCGCCCGCGTCCGACGGGCACATGAACTCGGTCGAGTCGCTGCCGCCCATCGTGCCGCTGGAGGCCTCCACCGGGATCGCCGGGATGCCGAGCCGCTCGAAGATCCGCAGGTAGGCGGCATGGTGCCGGTCGAATGCCGCGTCGAGCCCGGCCGCGTCGAGGTCGAAGGTGTAGGAGTCCTTCATGGTGAACTCCCGCACCCGCAGCAGCCCGGCACGTGGCCTGGGCTCGTCGCGCAGCTTGGTCTGGAACTGGTACCAGGCCTGCGGCAGCTCCTTGTGCGAGCTCAGCTCCTGGGCGAGGACCGCGAAGATCTCCTCATGGGTCACGCCGAGCGCGAGGTCGGCGCCCTTGCGGTCCTTGAGCCGGAACATCTCCTCGCCCATGACCTCCCAGCGGCCGCTGCGCTGCCAGATCTCGGCCGGGTGCATGGTGGGCAGGAGCACCTCCTGGGCGCCGATCTGGTCCATCTCCTGCCGGATGATCCCGATCACCTTGGCCCGCACCCGCACCGCCAGCGGCAGGAGCGAGTAGTGCCCCGCCATCAGCTGCCGGATATACCCCGCGCGGAGCAGCAGCCGGTGGCTCGGCGCCCCGGCGTCCGCCGGGTCCTCCCGCAGGGTCGGGATGTGCATCTGTGACCAGCGCATGGGTGCGGGCTTTCTCGTCGTGGGCTGTCGTGGCTCCCCCGGATGGGACGGGGTGGGAGACACTGAGCTTAGTCCTGGTTACCCGGTGCGTGCTTGGCTGCCGCTTGCAGCAGGCCGGGCTCCAGCGGCGGTGCGCCGACCGGGCAGCAGGTGCGGCACTCCGGCTCCGGCACCGGGTGCTCGTCTTCGGGGCGCAGCACCGCGTTGTCGATCGTCACCGCGGAGAGCGCGGCGCCG
Organism: Streptosporangiaceae bacterium; assembly: GCA_035532275.1. Classification (GTDB taxonomy): domain Bacteria; phylum Actinomycetota; class Actinomycetes; order Streptosporangiales; family Streptosporangiaceae; genus UBA9676. The sequence continues at coordinate 20,366 of DATKRG010000034.1, forward strand.
GCCACGAGCAGGCCCGCGCAGACGACCATGGCGGCCCGGAAGCTGCTTTCCAGCAGCACGGGATCGCGGTAGGCGGCCCCGGTCAGCCCGACCGCGACCGGCAGCCCCGCCACCGCCAGCAGGCCGGCCGCCCGGGCGACCGCGTTGTTGACGCCGCTGGCGACCCCGGCATGACGGATCTCCGCGCTGGCGAGCACGGTGGCGGTCAGCGGCGCGACCGTCGCCGACAGTCCCAGCCCGAACAGCGTCACGGCTGGCAGGACATCAGCGAGGTAGGAAGCGTTCGGCCCGATCCGGGTGGCCAGCAGCAGGCCTGTGCCGGTGACGAGCGGGCCTGCGGTCATCAGCCAGCGGGGGCCGATCCGCTGCGCGAGCGCCCCGGCCCGCGAGGACAGGACCAGCATCAGCACCGTCGACGGCAGCAGCGAGATCCCCGCCTCCAGCGGGGAGAACCCGGCGACCACCTGCAGATCGAGCACCAGCAGGAACAGCGTCCCGCCGAGCGCGCCGTACACCAGGAAGGTCACCACGTTGACGGCGGTGAACTGGCGGGAGGCGAACACATCCAGCGGCAGCATGGGCGTGGTCCGGGCACCGGGCCGGCCCCGGCGGCGCTCCAGGAGGACGAACCCCACCCCGGCGACCGCCCCTACCGCCCCGGTCAGCCCTGCCCGCGCCAGGCCGTGCGCCGGGGCTTCGATGAGCGCGTCGGTGATGCCGGCCAGGGCAAGCGCCGCCAGCACCGCACCGGCCACGTCGAACCGGCCGCTGGCCGTGGGATCGCTGGACTCCGGCACGTGCCGGGCCGTCACCGCCACCACCGCCGCCGCCAGCGGGAGGTTGAGCAGGAAGATCCAGCGCCAGCCGACCGCACCGACAATCCAGCCACCGAGGAACGGGCCGATCGCGGCAGCGACCCCGCCCAGGCCGGACCACGCGCCGATGGCCCGGGGCCGGTCGTTGGCGTAGAACGTGGCCTGGATGATGGCCAGCGAGCCGGGGGTGAGCAGCGCACCGCCGATGCCCTGCAGCGCCCTCGCGGCGATGAGCACACCGATGGTGGGCGACAGCCCGCACAGCGCCGACGCGACCGCGAACCAGACCACCCCGATGAGGAAGACCCGGCGCCGCCCGAGCCGGTCACCGAGCGAGCCCCCGAGCAGGATCAGCCCGGCCAGGGTGAGCGTGTAGGCGGTGACCGTCCACTGCAGCCCGGCCAGCGACGTGCCGAGCTCGCGGCCGATCGTCGGCAGGGCGACGTTGACGACCGTGCCGTCGAGCATCGCCATGCTCGACCCGAGCACGGCCGCGGCCAGCACCCAGCGCCCTCTCGGCTCTGCCAGCCGGATGCTGCCCGGCGCCTGTGCGATCACCGCGGCCACTGTTCGATCCTCTCACCGCTGGTCGCGCGCGGCGATAGATGCGGCTGTCTTGTACGGTGCCATACCGACGGCACCGCGGACGCCGGCCGGCCGGTGATGCTTACGGACGGTTTCCCGCCATGGCCTCGATTGCTTTCGCCCATGGGAACAGGTCAAGGTACTGGCTTCCGGTCCCGGGGTCGTGCAGGGGGTACACGTCAGGGCCGAGCAGGACCGTCACCCCCCACGAGCGCAGCTTGGCGACGTTCTCGGTAAAGGCGGGATGGGCTGCGTGCGCGTAGTTGCTGAACGGCAGTGCGACCAGCGGCAGCCCCTTGCCGATCGCCTCGACCAGGATGCCCAGGGCGAGGGTGTCGCAGATCCCGGCCGCCCACTTGTTGATCGTGTTCACCGTGGCGGGTGCGACGATCACCGCATCGGGAGCGGGCAGGACGTCCGGCTCACCGGGGTCCTTGTACTCACTGCGGACCGGGTGACCGGTCAGCCGCTCCAAGCCCTCGACATCGGCGAACCGCCTCCCCGAAGGTGTGGTGAGCACACACACATCCCATCGGCGTCCCTGGGCGAGGCTCACCAGGTGACCGACTTCACGGGTCGGCGGGGCGCCACATGCGATCACATACAGCACGTGCTGATTCACGGGCGGACACCTGCCCGCTGCGCCAGCCCGGCCAGGGCGAACGACGGCGACCCATGGCAGCGGTGCAGCAGATCAGCGATGGCCGCCTGGGCAACCGGGCGGCAGCGGACCTCCGGGGCCAATGCCATGTAGATAAGCGTGTTCGGGGGTTCGCGCCTGGGGCTGTGCTGGCTGCCGGCGGCGGCCGGGTGTTCAGCGGAGAGTGACGGCTGCGGGCGGGTGGTCAGGCGGCTGTGGCGTAGCGGGTGCCGGTCCGGGCGGGTGCCGCCTGGGGGGTGATGGGGCCGCAGACGGTGATCCGGGCGGGTGCGGTGCGGGTTGGCAGGCGGGGGCCGCCGGCGGGGAAGCCGGGTCGGGCCTTGGTTTTCCGGTCGCGGTGGCGGTCGCGGTCGGCCTGGACGCGGCAGCGGGCCAGGCCGGTGAGAGCGCGGGCGTGGTTCGCGGTGGTCAGGGCGGCGGGGAGGCTGGCGGTGGCGGCGCCGGCGCGGGTGGTGGCGATGATCGCGCGGCGGGCCGCGGTGAAGGAGATCTCGCGGGGGTGCACGGGCTGGCTGGCGCGGGGTCCCTTGCGGGCGGGGACGGCGATCGCGGCGGCGGCGCGGGCGGCGGCGCGGGCTAGTTCGGCGGAGATGATCCAGGCGGCGTGCTCCTGGGCAATCAGGGCGGGGGATCCGGAGCGGAGCATCGCGCCGGTGGACGGCCCGGCGCCGCTGATCGCCGACTTGGCTTCCTTCAGCGCCGTCTCCGACCCGATCCACCGCCAGTGGTATGCGCGGGCGAGGACTTCTACGGGGTAGGAGGCGTGATCATGGAGGTCGGTGATCAGGCAGAACATCTCGGGTGCGTCGCTGCCGTCTACGGTGATCGTGTACTCGATGACGCGGATGGTGAGCGTTTCGCCGCCGCCGGACAGTTCCGCGAGATAGGACCCGTCGGGCAGGAAAGCACCCTCCCGCCGCAGCGGTATGTCGCTCTTGAGGCGGATCAGCACGTGCGTGCCGGTGCTGAGCATCCGCCGGATGCGGGGCACTCCCGGGAAATTCCGGTCGAGGACCCAGATCCGGCGGTCAGTGAACAAGCGGGGATATATCTCCAGCGCCCGGTCCAGCAGGACCTGCTCGGCTTCTCCTTTCTCCCTCCCGCCGCCGGCCGCGGCACCGGACGGCCCGGAGGTCACCGCCACCGTCGCGCGGGTAGAAGCGTTACCGAACCGCACCTCCCTGAGCTGCGGATACGGGGAAGAGTCATCGGAGGTGCCCGCCGACCCGAACGCGTCCCGGTTCGCCGGGGTGTCCGGGACCCGGGTCAGGCACCCGTCAGCTGAGTAAACGTCCAGGTCCCCGACGGTCACGGCCCGGTAATCACGGTCCTGGTGCTCGGTGTCGATCCCGGCCAGCAGCATGTCCCGCAGCCATTCCAGCGGCTCCGGGCCGGCCGCGTCCCGCCACGCGGAAGCCACGGTCGCGGTCGGCAGCGCCCAGGGCCGCTGCCACGGCACGCCCGCCAGGTCCCCGAACAGGGCAGCCAGCACCTCCGCGTAACCCGCGGGCATAAGGGTCATGAGCAGGACGAACCGGATCGCCAGCGCGGGCGTCATCACCCGCCGCCTGTCCCCCCTGATCTTGCCCTTCAAGGTGAGGTCCCGGGCGGCCTGGTCGATCACGCCGGGCCGCCCGCACAGCGCGTCCAGCCGCTCCTCCGCCAGCCCCAGCCGGACATGATCAGAGGGGTGCCCCGCCGCCTGCACCCGCCCGTCCCGGCGCACCACCGCCGCCGCGACCGCCACCGGCTTGCAGAACACCACCAGGTCCCCGGTGCGGATCTTCCCCGCCCCGGCCACGACCAGCGCCGACCGGCCGTCCTTCCCCAGCCCCGCCCTCGCGGGCGAGGCCAGGACCTCCAGCCGCACCGCGACCATCCCCGCCCGGCCCAGCAGCCCGGCGGCCGCATCCTCCCCGGCAGAAAGGGTCACAGCCAGCGGCACGGCAGGATAGAACGACATGAGGATGCTCCCGGACGGAAAGGCTGCAAGGAACTTCCTCTTCTACCGGGAGCATCCCCCTCACACCCGCCTCCGCCGCCGCGTGTCGCGGCAGACCTTCCCGCCAGCAGACCCGGCCACACCGGCCGTCACAGCCCGGCGCCCCGCCAGTGATCACACGTCGTGACCGACACCGGCCTCCTGCCAAGGCCCGGACGCAGCAAGCCCGCCAGCGCGAACGCGCCTATCTACATGGCATTGCCTCCGGGGCGGCGATCTGCTCGGCTGCCAGCAGCCACCGCAGGGCCTCGTCACGCTGCCCGCCCTGGCTGCACGCGCGGGCCGTGTCCACCATTAACGCGGCCCGCCGCTCCTTGCGCAATGACCATCCATGCCCGCGCGAACCTCACGATCAACCCGCCTGGCCACCGGTTCAGCCCTTCACGGACAGCATGACAGAGGTCGCACACCCGTGTGGACCTATTTTCCTAGTGTCCTGGATCTTTGATCCGCCGTAAAAGTCGACCGAGTGATTCGAGGATTTCTTCCGCAGATTTCGTCCAGATGAATGGTTTGGGGTCTTCATTCCATGTGTCCACCCAGGCCAGGGCGGTCTCAAGTGATCGAAGCAATTCAGGCCGGTGGAGTCACGGCTTCCTGAAGCATTAGCTCCGCGAACACTTCGCTTGGCTTACGGAATCCGAGTATAGCACGGGGCCGGTCATTAAGGGAGTCAGCAACCGCCCA
>DATKRG010000035.1:0-14839 GCA_035532275.1 Streptosporangiaceae bacterium
ACGTTGATAACGGCGCGTGTTTCGTCGATGAGACGATCGCGGTGACCTGCGCGAAGCTGGGCATCCGGATTACCCACTCGCCGCCGTACCGGCCCGAGGGCCGCGGCAAGATCGAACGTTTTTTCGAGACGGTGCGGGGGCAGTTCCTGGTCGAGATCTCCCCCGACGGCAAGCCCGCCCCCGGCCGCCGGGTGCCGGCCGGCCTGGAGCAGCTCAACGGCTGGTTCACCACCTGGGTCGAGCACGAGTACCACGTGCGGGTCCACTCCTCGACCGGCGCGGCGCCGCTGGCCCGGTGGAGCGCGGGCACGCCCCGGTTCACCGGCGCCGCCGAGCTGGATGCCGCGTTCTTGTGGGAGGCCATCCGGACCGTGGCCGCCCGCACCGCCACGATCAAGTTCCAGGGCAACACCTACGAGACCGTGCCCGAGCTGGCCGGCCAGGCGGTGACGATCCGCTACTCCCCGTTCGACCTCACCCGCATCGAGGTGTTCCACCGCGGCGCCAGCCACGGGCTCGCCCAGCCGCATGCCATCGCGCGGCACTGCCATCCCAGGGTGAAGCAGGCCCCCCAGGCCGTCCCGGCCGTCACCGGGATCGACTACCTGCAGCTGCTAGAAGACAAGCGCGCCGCCGCCGACGGCACCACCTACAGCATCCGCTACGCCGGCCTCGCGCCCGCAGCCGCCCGCCCCGAGCCCGAGGAGCCCAGTGATGATCAATGACGCCGTGCGCGGCTACTTCGGGTTCGAGCGGCTGCCCTTCGACCGGTCCATCCCGGTCGGTGCGCTGTTCGCCTCGGCCTCCCACCAGGAAGCCGCCGGCCGCATCGCCTACGGTATCGACACCCGCCAGATCACCGTGATCACCGGCGAGGTCGGCGCGGGCAAGACCGTGGCCGCGCGCGCCGCCACCGCCCGCCTGGACGCCTCCCGCCACCAGCTCATCACCATCCCCAACCCCCAGGTCGGCGCCAGGGGCATTCACCACGCGGTCGTCACGGCCCTGGGCGGCGTGCCCCGGTTCCACCACGCCACCCTGATCCCGCAGGCCGCCGAGCACCTGGCCGCCGAGCTCGCCGAGCGAGGCCGGCTGCCGGTGCTGCTGATCGATGAGGCGCACCTGCTGTCCCACGACCAGCTGGAGGCGATCCGGATGCTGACCAGCGCCCAGCTCGACTCGGCCAGCCCGCTGGCCGTCCTGCTCATCGGCCAGCCCCACCTGCGGGCCAGCATGAAGCTCGGCGTGCTCGCCGCCCTGGACCAGCGGATCGGCGTCAGATACGCGATGGCGCCGATGACCCCCGGCGAGACCAGCGCCTACCTGCGGCATCACACCAAGCTCGCCGGCCGGTCCGACCAGCTGTTCTCCGACGACGCCGCCGAACTGATCCACCAGGCCAGCCGCGGCTACCCCCGGGCAGTCAACCGGCTCGCCGCCGCCGCCCTGCTCGCCACCTACACGACGCACAAGACCATCGCCGACACCACCGCCGTCCGCGCCGCCATCACCGAGGTGAACGGCCAATGACCCCCCACGCCCTGGCGGGCACGCTGATCTGCCACGCCGCCGGCCTCACCAGCAACGCTGCCGCCGCCGAACTGATCGCCGCCCACCACACCTGGCTGACCAGGACCGACTTCACCGCCACCTGCATCCACGCCGGAACCGGCGACGACCGGCACCCCTACGCCTACATCGACTGGGAACACGCCATCACCGCCCTCGACAGCCACAAGCTCAGCTGCTCGCCCTCAGAAGCCTGCATCCTGAGAATCGCCGCCAGCCTCGGCGACCACCACATCCCCGTCCACCTCGCCCGTGTCCTGGGCTCCCTCGACCACGCCAACATCGCCCTGGTCACCACGGCCATCACCCGCGCCAACGGCTGACCGCGACAACCGGGCCGCCACCGCGACAACCCGGGCACCACCAGGCCCCGCCGGCTCGCCGGCGGGGCCTTTCCCGTCACCCGTCATGCCCACCTACCGCGACGCCGACATGCTCACCCAGCACGACGCGGAACAGCGGGCCGCACCGTGACCGAGGGCGTCGCGTGCGGCAAGCATCTGCTCATCCGGGTGGATGGCCTGAACAGACCGCGCAGGCGCTCGCCGCCCGGCTCGGCGCCGGGGAGATGACCCTCGCCCGGTATGACGCCGCCACCGGGCCGCTCGATGAGCGGATCACCCGGCTCCGCGCCGAACGCGACGCCCTCGGCGCGGTCACGCCGCCGCCACCAGCGGTCAGCCGCGAGAAGCGGCGGGCGCAGATGGGACGCCGAAGGCCCGGCCGGGAAACGAGCGCTGCTGAAGATGGCGCTGCACGGGCGCAAGCTCACCGTCGGCCCCGCCGACCCGGCCAACCGGGCGAACGTGACCCGCCGGGTCACCGTCACCGGCCCGCCGTGACCACAGACCAGGCGGCCCCCATCCCCCCATCACCTGCCACCGGAGGACCCTCGTGAACGTGAACACCGCAGCAGACATGATCCTGTGGGCCGTAGCCGCCGGGGCGGTCCTCGGCGGCCTCGTGGGTGCCTATGTGGGCGCCGCCCACGCCCACTACCGGCATGCCCGCCAGGGCGGGCACCCGCGCCGTGCCGCTGCCCGGCTGTCCCGCGCAGGCGTGTGGGTGTCCCTCCCGCTGCCGGGCGGGTTCCGTGTCGGCCGCCGTCTCTGACCACCGCGAGCATCCAGGCGACCAAGGCGCGGTTCTCCGGTCGCGACGGTCTCCAGGGACAGGCGGTGGTCTCCCTCCCGGAAGGCCTCGTCCCGGCCGAGGTGCCCTCACCTGCCGCGACGGTCTCCCGGGGCAGGCTGCGGGACATCGCCGCCCGGCTCAAGGTGAGCCACCAGACGGTCAAAAGGGATCTTGAAACTGTAGCGTTCCGGGAGGCGGTCAGGATGGACTACTGCGCCCACCCGGTGCCCCGCGACGCCACCGGGGACTAGAACACACAGGCGGGCCAGCCGGGCAGGGCACGGCTGGTCACGCGGGCAGGTGCCGCGCGCACGACTCCCACTCAGCCGCCAGCGACAGCACCGGCCCCGCGGCGCCGTACCCGGCCGCCCGCGCGGCCTCCACCGCCCCGTACAGCGCCACCCCCACCCCCGCCGCCACGGCCGGCGGGCACGGCACTCAGGTCCACCACCACCGGCCCGTCCCCCGCGGCCGCGGCGGCGAGCTGGCGCACCACCACGGCCACCTGGGCCAGCTCACCCGCCAGCCACCGCCGGTCCGCCCCGTCGCAGCCCGGCGACCTCGGCGCGCAGCGCGACCACCTCAGCGGCCGTGGCGGCGCTCACCGGGCATCACGGGGGACCGGGACGCCGTTCACAACCGCGATGGTGTCCTCATCGGCGACCAGCTCTGGCGGTCGTCGCCGGGTTCGCGTGGCCCATCAGCTGCTGGAGCGCGCGCAGGTCCTTGGTCACCCGCCAGCCCATCGTCCCGAACCGGTGCCTGCCCTGGTGCAAGGTCGCCACGATCCCGAGCGAGTGCAGGTGCTCGTTCACCAGCTGGCTGACGACCCACGGCGCGTTCGGCCCCGTGTTGCCGTCGTGGCGGCGGAACACCCAGCACGATCCACGGCCGTACCCGGCCCCGTGCGGTCTGGATGGCGGCCATCAGGTCCTCCTCGCCGATGGGGCGGGGCAGGCCCTTGCGGACCGAGGGGACCGGGATGCCGGCCGCCGGGCTCACCTTGACCAGGTTCCGCTCACACGCCCAGCCGTAGAAGCTCACCGCGTGGCTCACATAGTGGGCTACCGTCGCCGGGGCGACCGTCAGCCCGCCGCGCCAGCGGCCCAGGTCAGCGGCGGTGGCTTGCAGCAGCGGCACGGGCAGGTGCCTGGCCAGGTTCCCCAGCAGCCTGCGCCGGTAGCAGATCGTGGTGGCGGCCAGCCCGCGCTGGGCCATCCATTCCAGGTGCGCGGTGACCGCCGCGGCGGAGCGGGCTCGGGCGCCCGTCATGGGGGCGTTCACCGGGCACCATCCCGAGATGCTGTTCCTGCGCGGGGTGGACCCCTGGCGCCAGGCCGGTGAAGTCACGGGCCTGGAAGACCTGATCGAGCTGGCCCGGCGGTTGATGGATGCGAACAAGGAGCGGTTCGGCCAGGTCACGACCGGCGTGTGGCGGCGCGGCGAGGAAACCTGGGTGTATGGGCGCGCGGGCCGGCCTTGCCGCCGCTGCGGTACCCCGGTCCGTTCCGCCGACCAGGGCGCCGACCCTTCCGAGCGGATCACCTACTGGTGCCCGCGCTGCCAGTCCTGACCGGCCACGGTCCCCCGCCACGGTCCCCCGCCACGGTCCCCCGCCACCGTGCCCAGCCACCGTGCCCAGCCACCGTGCCCCGCCATGGTCCCCACTACCGTCCCTGGTGGCTGGCGGCCACCCTCAGTTGGCCGCCAGCCACGTCCCAGGCCCCGGTCACGCGTCCCGGGTGCGGAACAGGATCCCGCCTGCCACCACCGCGATCGCCGCGTAGCAGCAGAACACCCCGAACCCCACCCAGGGGCTGAACATGTTCACCCCGCTGAGGTTCTCCCAGATCGCGGCGCCGGCATTGAACGGGATCCACTTGTCGACATGCACCGCCCAGCTGTTCGGCAGGAAGCCAGCCAGGACGAACAACACGAACAGCAGCGCCACGGACGCCGTGATGGCTCCCGCCGTGTGCCGCAGCACCGCGCCGATGCCGTAGGAGAGCAGCCCGCACGCACCCAGGAACAGCCCGCCGCCGACGACCGCTCGCAGCACACCGGGCTGGCCGATGGTGGAGTTGAGGTGCTGGGTGGCAAAGATCGACTGGCCGATGAAGTAGGAGCCGAACGACGTCACCAGGCCCGCCGCGAGCGCCACGATCGTGAACACCGTGGCCTTGGCCGCGAACACGACTCCGCGGCGCGGCATCACCGTCAGCGACGACCTGATCATGCCGGTGGAGTACTCCGAGGTGATCGTGAGCGCACCGAGCACGGCGATGACCAGCTGGCCGAGGATCAGCCCGAACATGCTGAACTGCGTCGCACGCGACGTGATGCGAGCGGCCATGTGCGCCTGGATGGCCGCGGGCTGCGAAGCGTAATCCTGGACTCGGCCCCAGCTCAGCAGTGCGCTGATGCCGATCGTGATCACGATCATCGCGGCCAGCGTCCAGTAGGTCGACCGCACCGAACGGATCTTGGTGAACTCCGAGCGGAGCGCGCCGCCGAACCCGGCCCGCCCGGCTGGGGTTGGCAGGGCACGTGCGAGCGGCCCGCCGGCGGTCTGTGTCGTCGCGGTCATGTCAGGCCACCCCTCCGGTGCGGACGCGGTCATCGTCGTGCGCGGCTGCCAGGTCTTCCGCGCCGGGGCCGCCGGCCCGGAACTCCACGCTGGCGGCGGTCAGCTCCATGAACGCCTCCTCCAGCGATGCCTGGGCCGAGGTGAGCTCGTGCAGCCGGATCCCGTTGTCGAACGCGAGGTCACCGACCCGCTCCGCGGCCAGGCCCTGGACGACGAGCGTGTCCCCGGTCGCGGCGGTCACGCTGCCGCCGGCCCGGCGGACCGTAGCGACCAGCGCGTCGGCCTGCGGTGTCCGCACCCGGACCGCCTGCACCGAGTTGCGCTCGATGAAGTCGGCCACGCTGCAGTCAGCGATGAGCTTGCCACGGCCAATCACGATGAGGTGATCGGCGGTGTTCTCCATCTCCGACATCAGATGGCTGGAGACGAAGACGGTGCGCCCTTGGCCGGCGAGCCGCTTCATGAGGTTGCGGATCCACAGGATGCCTTCGGGATCCAGCCCGTTGACCGGCTCATCGAACATGAGGATCGCCGGGTCGCCGAGCAGTGCCGCCGCGATGCCGAGCCGCTGGCCCATGCCCAGCGAGAAGCCGTTGGAGCGCTTCCTGGCCACCTCGGTGAGCCCGACCAGTTCCAGCACCTCGCCCACCCGGCGCCTGGGCAGGTTGTTGGACTGAGCCAGGCAGAGCAGGTGGTTGTAGGCGCTGCGGCCGCCGTGCACCGCTTTGGCGTCCAGCAGCGCGCCGACCTCCCGCATCGGATGCGCGAGCTGGCGGAACTCCTTGCCGTTGACGGTGACCGAGCCGTGGGTGGGCCGGTCCAAGCCGAGGATCAGCCGCATCGTGGTCGTCTTGCCCGCCCCGTTCGGGCCCAGAAACCCGGTGATCCGGCCGGGCTCGACGGCGAACGACAGCTGGTCCACAGCTGTCTTGTCACCGAATCGTTTGGTGAGGCTTTGTGCCTCGATCATCGGATGAGTCCCTCCTCAGGCCCAGGCCGGTGCCCGGCTGCCGGTCCAAGTCTGGCGGTCAGGACCGCCGCGCGCGTCACCCAGCGCGCTGATACGCCTCCACCTGGAGAGGGAGGTGCCGCTGCTCCCTGAGATGTAAACCGGCCCGGTCGCCGCCGGGCCGCAAGCCCCTCACCAGCCCAGATGCTCCAGTGCCGGGGTCACGGCGGCGGCGGTCACCTGGTCGCTGGACCAGGCGGCGGCACACAGTGCGCGCAGGCCGTCCATGGCGTCACCGGCACCGTCGAGACGCAGATCGCCGGGGCCTCGCCAGCGGGCGTGCCAGCCACCGCAATGGAAGCCGCCGCCCGGGCCGGTCACCGCCGGGTGGGGGGTGAGCAGGCCGGACAGGTCGGCGGCCAGGTAGGAAGGACGCTGGCCCGGTGGGGCGAGCAGCACGTCCTTCGGGCGGGCCACGCCGGTAAATACGAGCAGGCTGTCCGCGCCGGCCCGGACCGCGCCCTCGATGTCGGTGTCGAGGCGGTCGCCGACCACCAGCGGCCGGCGGGCGCCACTTCTGGCCATGGCTTCGGCGTGCAGCGGGGGCTCGGGCTTGCCAGCGACCACCGGCTGGCATCCGGTGGTGGCCACGATCACCTGCGACAGCGCCCCGTTGCCGGGCTGGCGGCCGCGGGTGGTCGGCATCGTGGAGTCCCCGTTCGAGGCCACGAACCATGCGCCGGCCTGCACCGCCAGCGCGGCCTCGGTGAGCTGCGGGTAATCGATGCCAGGCGCATAACCCTGGACGACCGCGGCGGGCCGGTCGCTGGCGACCGAGACCGGGCGGAACCCTCGTTCCCGGACTGCGGCCCGCAGGCCTATGCCGCCGACCACCAGGACCGCCGCCCCGGGCTCCAGACGCTGCGCCAGCAGCCGGGCCGCTGCCTGGGCGGAGCTGACCACGTCCTGGGCGCAGGCCGGCACACCGAGGGAGGCCAGGTGTGCGGCGATGGCGGAAGGGGTCCGGGAGGAGTTGTTCGTGACGAAGGCGAGCCGCAGGCCGGCCGCCTTCGCCTCGGCCAGCGCTTCCGGAGCCCCCGGGACCGGCGACCCGCCGAGGTAGATGACCCCGTCGAGGTCGAGCAGGGCCACGTCATAGACGCTGGTGAGCGGCACGGCGGACGCGAGCGGCGCGGCCGGCCCAGGCGGTCCCCCGGGCTCGCGCGCGCCAGGCTCGCGCGGTTTCCCGGGCTCACGCGGCGCGGTCACCGCCTCACCTGGCATGGCAGGGCTGTCCGGGCACCTGACGGGGCCGCTCAGACGGGAGCACCGCCCGCGGGGGGCGGCTGGGACGGGGGCTCCGCCGCGCTCCTGGCCCGGAGAGTGGCCCGGACCCCGCGCAGCGCGTCGGTGTAGTGGGGCAGCTCGGGCCGCATCGCGGCCGCGAGCGCCAGGTGCTCGGCGGCGGCCGCCGGGTTCCCGCCGCGGGCGAGTGCGAGGCCGAGCCCGAAATGGGCGTAATCGTCACTCGGGCTCGCCTCCACGATCTGCCGGAAACTGTCAGCTGCCGCAGCGTACCTGCCCGCGTCGAACTGGGCCCTGCCGAGGGCCTCCAGTACGCTGCGCGATCCGGGTTCGGCCTCCGCGGCCCGTTGCAGCAGCTGGGCGGCGGCGGCCGCACTGCCCCGGCCCAGCAGGTCGAGCCCCCGCCGGTACCAGGAATAAGCGTCACCGTCAGGGACCCGGGGGCCGGAATCCACTCGCTGATCTTCGTCGGGGTGGGAATCGTGGCCGCCGCCAGGTGCTTCTGACATATGTGCAGATCCTTCCGTCCGGCCAGCAGCCAGCGTCGGGCCTCGCGCTGGCGCCGTTCCCGGGGCTGCGTTATGCGCAGGACCGGGTCAGCGGCCTTGCGGAGGTCACCTCTCCACCGTACGACGTGATCGCCCAGGACGCCGCTATCCAGTTGCTGGCTTCTGATCCACACAATGTGGTCCGGCTGATCTTGCCCCGCCATGATGCGGGCAATCCGGGCAATGCCTACTCCGACGCCGCCCGCCTGCTGCACGACTGGCAGGACCGGGGAATACTGGTCGCCGACCCCCGGCCTGCCCTGTATGTGTACGAACAGGGCATACCGGGCGGGGAGCTCCTGCAGCGCGGGCTGATCGGCGCGGTGCGGCTGACGCCTCCGGACGCCAGCGCCGTTCTGCCACACGAAGACGTCATGCCCGGGCCGGTCACCGGCCGGCGGCAGCTGATGGAAGCCACCGGTGCCAACCTGGAGCCGATCTTCCTGCTCTATGACGGCGACGGAAGCGGGGCCGGGAACGGCGGGGCGGCCTCGCGGGTGGTCGAGGGCGTGGCCACGCACCGGGAGCCGCTGCTGACCGTGGACACCGATGACGGGATCCGGCACCGGCTGTGGGCGGTGACCGATCCATCCGAGCACGCCCTGGTGGCCGCAGACCTGGCCGCCCGGCAGGCACTGATCGCCGACGGGCACCATCGTTATGCCGCCTACCTGGAGCTTCAGGCGCGCAAGCGCGCCGCTGGCCTGGGCCCCGGCCCATGGGACGCCGGCCTGGCCCTGCTGGTCGACTCGGCCGCCTTCCCGCCCCGGATCGGGGCGATCCACCGGGTGATCCCCGGCCTCAGCGCCGCGGAGGCGGTGCAGCGGGCCAAAGCGGCGTTCACGGTGCGTCCGCTCCCCGCGCACATCCTGCGGGATCCGGCGGCCGCCCTGGACGCGCTGCGCGGGGCCGACGGTGACCGGACCGCGTTCGTGGTGGCGGGCGGCGGGGAAGCCCATCTGCTCACCGACCCGGATCCGCTGGCGGTGGAGGCCGCCATGCCGGGACGCTCGGCCCGCTGGCGCGGGCTGCCCGCGGCGGTGCTGCAGGAGCTCCTGCTGAGCCGGCTCTGGGGAATCCGGGACGACGAAGACAGTGTGCAGATCCATCACGACGCGGCGCAGGCGCTGCGGGCCGCTAGCGAGCCACCGGGCGGGATGGCGGTGCTCTGCCCGCCCATGACGGCGGCCGACGTCCACGAGGTCGCCGCCCAGGGGGAACGGGTGCCGCGCAAGTCAACCTCGTTCGCACCCAAGCCGCGCACCGGCCTGGTGATGCGCTCGTTCGCGCACGGCTGACCAGGCCGCGCCCGGCAGCCAGCGGCGCCGCGACGCGAGGCCCGCGGGCTCAGCCGGGTATGCCCGCCCGGCGCGCATACAGCCAGTCCGGCCCCTCGGTGAGCGGAACGAAGTTGGCGAGGAAGTAGGCACGCAGCCGCGGGGTCCACGGGATTCGCCGGGTGGACTGGCTGGTCAGCCAGACGAACTGGGCAGACTGGAACGCCGACATCCACAGCCGTTCCACGGCGGGCGCGTTCCCGGCACCGGTCAGCCCGTTCCGCCCGTTCGAGAGCGCGTAATCGCTGCCGACCCCGTCCACCATCACCGAGCAGCCCGGCACGTCGGAGACGAACCTGTTGATGCCGATCGTGTAGGACACCTGATCGGTCAGCACACAGGCCCCTGGCGGGATGGTGTGCTCGACGGCGCTGATCTCGCTGGCGGGGACGGCCGCGGACAGGAGGCTTTCTGAGCCCGTCTGCAGGCCCACCAGGGTGGCCAGCACGACCGCGGCCGCCACCGTGACCCCCCGGCGCATCAGCAGCCCGGCCCGTGCCCGCCGGCCGGAGCCCGGGAGCGAGGCGACCACCCGCGCGAGCGGCAGCGCCAGCGCGAGCGCCAGGAACGGCGTCAGGAACGCGGCGTAGTGGTAGTAGAAGTCGGCCGGCCACAGGAACGCGATGATGATCACCACGCAGGACAGTGCCGCGAACCAGTCCAGCGGCGGCGGTGGCCGGTGCGCCAGCCGTGCCCCCAGGACCATCAGCGCGGTCACGATCACGACCACGGCCACGGCGATCACGACCAGGAGAGGCGTGTCGAGCGGGTGCAGATGGGTCAGCCCGAGCATGTTCTGCAGCCGGGTGGCCACCGGGACCCGGGTGACGTCGGATCTGACCAGTTGCGCGACGATCACGCTGCGGTAGAAGGTGCCCGGGGCGAGCAGCGCGAACGGGAGCACCGGTACCAGGAACCCCACCGCGACCCCGGCGGCGAAACCGCCCGCCTGCCGCGGCCGCCGGGCGGCGAGCGCGAGGATCACCAGCACCGGCAGGATCGCCCAGACCTTGACCGCGCCGGCGAACCCGAACGCGAGGCCGGCCCAGACCAGCCGCCTGCCGCCTGCCAGCCGGTCACCGTCGAACGCCGCCAGCGCTCCCAGCAGGCAGAACAGCACCAGCCACGGCTCGAGCAGCACCGTCCTGGCGGCTTGCAGGCTGTCCGGGTAGACCGCGAGGATCCCGCAGGTCAGCAGCACGGCGAGCAGCCCGCGATGGCGCGTGAGCAGTCCACCCAGCGGCACCGCTGCCGCGCTTGCGAGCGCGGTGAGCACCCGGGCGACCGCCATCCCCGACACGGTGCCCATCGTCTTGGTCGCCAGCGCCACGGGAGCCATCAGCAGCGTGATCCCGGGCGGCTGCACCATGATGAAGTCGCGGTAGGGCAGCGAGCCGTGGATCAGCCGGACAGCGCTCCCGAAGTCGGTCCCGTCGTCGTACTCGGTGATGCCAAGCAGGTAGCCGGGCCGGCTCAGCTGGTACAGACGCAGCCCGATGCCGATCAGGGTGGCCACGATGATGACGGTGGCGACCGCGCCGGGCCGCGCGCCCCGCCGGCCGCTGGGCTGGCCCACGGCTTCGGGCCGCGAGCCGGTGCCTGACACTGTCACAGGCGTTCTGCTCACGAGTGTGTGACTCCGCACATCGAGTGTGGGGACGCGAGACTTCCCGCGGCCATTGACCGCTGCCCACCCCCCCGCGCGGAGCCCCGCCCCGCCGCAATAGCCGGCAGCCCGGCCGTGCACAGATACTACTCGCTAGGGGGTTCCCACCACGGCATTGCCACCCACTGTCATCGATTGATTGCTGCAGGTATCCGCCGCGTCTGGCACGATAACCCCATGAACCAGGCAGAACGAGTGTCCGGCGCCAGTGCCGCTGCCACCCCACTCGGCAACGAGGTGTACGCGATCGACACCCGGATGGCCGGGTACACCGGGATCACCGCTGGCTACCTGATCCGGGCCGACCGGCCGTGCCTGGTGGAGACCGGCACCGCACCGTCGGCCCCTGTCGTCCGTGAAGCGCTCACCGCTCTCGGCATCGGCCCGGCCGACCTGGCCACGGTCGTGGTCACCCATATTCACCTGGATCACGCCGGCGGAGTGGGTGACATCGCGGCGATGTACCCGGCCGCTGAGATCGTGGTGCACGAGAAGGGCGCCCGCCACCTGGCCGACCCGAGCCGGCTCATGAACAGCGCGCGCCAGGTCTACGGCAGTGCCCTGGACAGGTTGTTCGGCGAGCTCGCCCCCACCCCCGCCGAGCGCATCCGCAGCGTGGAGGAACGGGGATCGGTCGACCTCGGTGGCGGCAGGCGACTGGACAGCCACTACTCCCCCGGTCATGCCAAACACCACGTCGGGCTCATCGACTCCGCCAGCGGTGATCTGTATGTGGGCGACGCTGCCGGGGTGTTCCTGCCTGAGACCGGGGATCTGCGCCCGGCGACCCCGCCCCCGGACTTCGATCTGGAACTGGCCCTGGCCTCAGTGCGCATGTTCGCGGCGCTCGCTCCGGCCCGGCTGCTGTTCTCCCACTTCGGGCCGGTCAGCGAGGTGGCCCAGACCCTGGAGCGTTCTGCCGAGGAACTCAACGTCTGGGTCGAGGCGACCCGGCAGGCGCGGAGCGACGGGCTCGACCTCGACCATGCGGTCGCGATGGTGGAGGAGCGGACCCGGCACCGGTACGCGGCACTCACAGCCAATGCCGACCCGGAGATGCTGGCCAGGTTCGAGCGGGTCAGCGGTGCCGCCTCCAACGTGGCCGGCATCCTGCACTGGCTCGGGAAGTCCGCGCCTGCCGCGAGTTAACCCGCGTCCGGCGGGCCCGGCTCCTCGACCACGGCAGGCTCCTCACTCGCGGCGCGGTCTTCGCTGCCGGCAACGTCTTCGCTGCCGGCCGGGTCTTCGCTGCCGGCAGCGTCCTCGTCGTCGGTGAGATCCTCGATGACGACGCTGTCGAGGAACTCGAAGCGGTCGGCTGCGTCGGTCTCCCCGTGTGTGTCGGCCGCTGCGGCTCGGCCGAACCATTCCAGGGCTTCGGCCTCGCGGCCGACCTCCAGCAGAGCATCGGCGTAGGCGTAGAAGAGACGAGCTGACCATGGCCGCAGCCGGCCGTCGGCCAGTTCGGGCACCCGCAGCGCGACCACTCCCGCCGCAGGCCGGCCCTCGTCGCGGCGGATCCCCGATTCGACGATGCGCAGCTCTATCTGAATTCCCCGGTCGAGGTCCTGGACCCCTGGGTCGTTGATGATCGCGAGTGCCCGGTCCGGCCGGCCCAGTGCCCGCTCGCAGTCCGCCATCAGCGGCAGGTAACCGCCCCGCCCGGTGAGGCGGCGCGCGGTGCGCAACTCGGCCAGGGCGTCGGCCCAGCGGCCGGCGTGGTAGGCGGCGATCCCGCAGGCTTCCCTGACAACTCCCACCCTGGCCGCCAGCCGCCGTGCGGCCTGCGCATACTCGTACGCCAGCTCCGGGTTGTCAGCCAGGTCGGCCGCGACCAGCCGACGGCCGACGGCGTCGGCGAGGTCGCCCGGCAAGGTGCGCAGTTCGGCCCGCACCTCGGGGTCAAGCTGGTCCGCGGTGATGGAGTCGGGGACGTGCGGGCCGGGCCTGGTGGTCTGACCAGGCTGCGAATCCTGTCTGGCATCCTGGCCGCGCTGGCCGCTGCCTGCCGGGCGGGTCCAGCCGCCTGCCCCCCGGGGTGGCCGCGTACCCTGCCCCGAGCCTGACCGCGGCACACGGTCAGTTCCGGTCGGCCGCCTGCCGGAGCGGGTCTCGCTGGGCCGGCCGGACCCGCGGCTGTCGGCATCGCGGTCCTGGCGGGCTCCGGTCCGGCCACCGGGGCGCGCATCACCCGACCGGCGGTAGCCGCCACGCTCGCCGCTGTCACGTTCGCCGCGTGGCTCACCCCACCGGGGGCCGCCAGCACGCTCGCCGCTGTCACGCTCGCCGCGTGGCTCACCCCACCGGGAACCGCCAGCACGCTCGCCCCGGCTGTCACCGCGCCGGGCTCCGGGACCTGCCTGGCTCCGCCAGCCGGTCCCGCGGGTACTTTCGGGGCCACCCCGGTCGGCCCCGGTCCCGGCGCGGCCACGAGCCGTCGTCCCGCGCTCGGTCGCCCCCCGCTCCGTGCTCTCCCGCCCGCTGCTGTCCCAGCCACTGGATCCCCGGCCACCAGGACCAGGTCCCCGACGGCCCGGACTGGATCCTGAGCGGCCTGGTGAACTGCGCCGCCCTTGACCAGCACCGGGGCCTGAACGCCGGTCGCTGCCTGCGCGGCCAGCAGGCGCGGGTCCGCGGCGGTCATCGCCACGCCCAGCTGCCGCTCCGCGGCCAGGTGTCCCTCCACGCTCCGGTGCACCAGCGTCTCCCGACGCACCCCCGCGTCCCGGTGCACCAGTGCCTCTGGATGGCCCACCGCGCCCCGGTACGCCGACGCCTCGGGGCGCACCACCGCGCCCGGCTGCCCCAGCGCCTCTGGGTGCGCTACCGCGTCCAGTTGCCCCAGCACCCCTGGGTGCGCTACCGCGCTGGGGGGTACCACCGCGTCCCGCGGCCCGCCCCCGGCCCGCCGCGGCGTCACGGTGCCGGGCGCCGCCAGCGTCGTCGCGCCCCGGCCTCTCCGCCACCGCACTTCCCCTTCCGGCCTGGTCACCAGGCCCTACACCATCACTACACGAACACAGCATCACAACACAAAACGCTGGGGGCCGCTTCCAGTGGAAGCGGCCCCCAGCGACGTTTGTCCGGCGGCGTCCTACTCTCCCACGCGGTCCCCCACGCAGTACCATCGGCGCTGAAGGGCTTAACTTCCGGGTTCGGAATGGAACCGGGTGTTTCCCCTTCGCTATGGCCACCGAAACACTATGGAGATGTGATTGCCCGACCGCATCTCGGGAACCGCACAGTGGACGCGTGCAAAACAAAATAAGTAGAAGCCAAGCCACTCGGCCTATTAGTACCGGTCAGCTACACGTGTTGCCACGCTTACACTTCCGGCCTATCAACCCAGTCGTCTAGCTGGGGGCCTTACCGGGTTAACCCCGAGGGAGACCTCATCTTGAGGCGAGCTTCCCGCTTAGATGCTTTCAGCGGTTATCCCTTCCGAACGTAGCAAACCAGCCGTGCTCCTGGCGGAACAACTGGCACACCAGAGGTTCGTCCGTCCCGGTCCTCTCGTACTAGGGACAGCCCCTCTCAAGTCTCCTGCGCGCGCAGCGGATAGGGACCGAACTGTCTCACGACGTTCTAAACCCAGCTCGCGTGCCGCTTTAATGGGCGAACAGCCCAACCCTTGGGACCTGCTCCGGCCCCAGGATGCGACGAGCCGACATCGAGGTGCCAAACCATCCCGTCGATATGGACTCTTGGGGAAGATCAGCCTGTTATCCCCGGGGTACCTTTTAG
>DATKRG010000036.1:0-24715 GCA_035532275.1 Streptosporangiaceae bacterium
CGAAGCGCACGCCGCCAAGGTCGGCCCGCAGCGCTAGCGGCGGGGCGCCGCAGGCGTGCCCGGCCTGCCACCCGCGCACCAGGGCCGCGCCCAGTTCGGCGGGTGTCCCGCCGGGAGCCAGTTCGGTGACCTGTACCGGGAACTGGCGGCGGGCATGGGTGGAGCCCGGGAACAGCGTCTCCATCGCCTCGGCCAGCCGGGCCCCGATGCCCGGCGGCCCGGCCACCAGCAGCGGCGCGGACCGGTGGGAGAACTGGCCGTCCAGGATCAGGAAGGGCAGCCCGCCGAAGTGGTCACCATGCAGGTGGGTCAGCGGCCACCACTGCCGAAGGCATCACCACTGACGGCGAACCGGGCCCTCATGACATCATCATGGCCCACCCGCCCCCGCATGCTGCGCCACTGCGGCACGAGCGGATGCCCGTTGTTTCGGATCAGTGATGATGGTTCCGGTGGCTCGCGGAGCATCCCTTGCTGCGACCGTCGGCTGACATCACAGCGCCGGGCACGGCGTTGGGCGCGCGGAAGGACCGCGAGCCACCCCAAGCGGCAGATGGAAGTGCGCTTCCCGCGGTCGCGCGCCGTACTCTGTCGGCGTGAGCAACGCGATCGGCGAAGACTTGATCGACGAGTTCGCCCCGGCGGATGTCCGCACCACGGTTCGCTGGCTGAAAGATCACCGCTTCGTGGTGGTCGATTCAGACACTGACCGGGGCACGTTTGGCTCGCACTGGGTGTTCATCGGGGAGGGCACAGAAGTACACGTCATCGTTGATCGATCGCAATGGCTCCTCGACATCGTGCCCAATCGCGGCGGACGTCGGCTCAGCGGAGGCTGAAGACGGCGGCCAGGTAGCAGAACATGGCGACCGCCGTGGCCAGTGCCATGCCCAGCGAGGCGCCGTTGCTCGCGCTGTTCACGAACGATGACCCGGCGGCCCCGGCGGCAAGGATCGCCGCCAGGCCGGCCGAGGTGAACACGATCGCCCGGCGGGAACGGATGGCCCGGACCAGGGCGCTGGTCGCGGCTCCGAGCAGCGCCAGAGCCACGATGGCGTGCGCGGCGAGCGTGGCGGAGCCGAAGACCGTCGCCAGGAAGGACTTGTGTGCGGGCACCGTGACATAGAGGTTCACGGCGATGCCGATCCCGAACTCGACGATGAGCAGGACGGCCGCCCCCATGCAGTTGCCGCGCAGAGTGGCCAGCCGGGCGGTCGACGTCGCGGCCTGGTTGTTGTGCTGGGTGTCTTGCTGCGCCTCTTGCTGGGCGTCGTGCTGCGCCGACGTCATGTCGTGCCTCCTGTGCGTCTCGGCGGCGAGGCTCCACGGCAAACTATAGATATCTAAGAGTTAGATATCAAATCTTTTCCGTGTGGCCTGGGCGCGGGCGGTGCTGACGGCTGTCCGTGCTCTACTCAGCGGTGACCGGGACCATCGAGTCCTCGCGGCGGGCCGGCACCGATGCCGGCGCCTGGCTGGCGCGGACGGGGCGGCTGATAGCCAGCGCCGCTACGGCGCCGAGCAGGGACAGGCCGGCCGAGACCGCGAGCGCGGGGCGGAAACCGGAGATCACGCTTGTCGCGGCGCCGAGGTGCCCGCTGCCGGCGAACACCGCGGTGATGACAGCGACAGCGAAGACGCTGCCAAACCGCTGCAGGGTGCTGAGCACGCCGGAGGCCTTGCCCATGTCCGGCGGCGGGACCGCGCCCAGCGCCGCTGTCGGCGCGGCCGGCAGTGCCATCGAGGTGCCCACCCCGGCGACGATCAGCGGCAGGACCAGCTGCCCGTATCCGACGGTCCTGGCCGCGGCCAGCGCGACCCAGCCCAGCCCGGCAGCCTGCAGCAGCAGCCCGGCAGCCAGCAGCGGACGGGTGCCGATCCGGTCGGCGAGCACGCCAGCGGCAGGTGCGATCAGCACCGGCGTGGCGGTCCAGGGCAGGAACCGCAGGCCGGTGGCCAGCGGTGAGTAGCCCAGGCCGAGCTGGAAGAACTGCGACATCAGGAACGCGGCCGAGGTGATGGCCCCCATGCTGCAGAACCCGGCGATGTTGGCGGCGGCGAACGAGCGTATCCGCAGCAGGTGCGGCGGCAGCATCGGCGCCACCGCCCGGCGCTCCCAGGCCACCAAGGCGGCGAGCAGGACCGTGCCCAGGGCCAGCCCGGCGATCACCTGTGCACTGCCCCAGCCGACATCGGCGGTGCGGACCAGTGCCCAGGCGATCGCGGCGGTGCCGCCGACCGCGAGGGCCACCGCGGGCAGGTCGAGCCTGGTCGCGGGCCCACGGCTCTCCGGCAGCCGGGCTGCGGACAGGGCAGCCGCGGCCAGGCCGATGGGCGCGTTGACCCAGAAGATCCAGTGCCAGTTCAGGCCCTGGACGACGGCACCGCCGATGAGCGGCCCCGCTGCGACCGCCAGCCCGCCGATGCCACCCCAGATCCCGACGATCGCGCCCCGGCGGACGGCGGGGAACGCGCTGGTCAGGATCGTCAGGCTGAGCGGGGTGACGAACGCGGCGCCGATTCCCTGAACCGCGCGGGCGGCGATGAGGGTGCCCGCGCTGGGTGCCAGCGCGCACGCCGCCGAGGCGACCGTGAAGGCCAGCAACCCGCCGGTGTAGACACGGCGGCGGCCCAGCCGGTCGCCGATGGCGGCCGCGGTGATGATGCCCGCGGCGAACGTCAGTGTGTAGGCGTTGACGGTCCACTCCAGGGTGGAGACACTGCCGCCGATGCTGGCGTGGATGGCCGGCAGCGCGGTGATCACGACCAGGGCGTCGAGCGCCACCATGAAGAAGGCGACGCTCGTCAGCGCGAGTGCCCAGCGGCGCTGGGATGCTGGCAGGCCGGCGCCGGGCGCGGCAGCGGGCGGTTGGCTGCCTGGCCGCGCCTGGCGGTCCGCGGCGGAACGGCTGGACTGCATGTCCCACCTCCGGGGTCAGGCGGCGGTGCCTGGCAGCACCTGGTGAGCGCCTGATTCACCTCTCCTACGGGCGGGGGTGGGTGAGATCGACAGCCTGGCGGGACTTTCCGGGCCGACGTCCGTCCATGCGCGTGAGCGTCAGCGCGGACCCCGTGATCACCTCGGCGGCTGCCGGTCACCGACCCGCCGCTTGAGCTCGTCGCGGAGCGCCGCGTTGTCGGTCGCCTCGATGGCCCGTGCCCAGGCCGCGGTGGCCGCGTCCGCGTCGCCGGCCCGGTCGAGCAGGTCGGCATGCGCCGCGTGCAGCGGGCCGTAGCCGTCCAGTTCCCCCGAGGCCAGCACCGGAGCCAGGACCGCCAGCCCGGCCCGGGGCCCGTCGGCCAGCCCGGCCGCGACCGCGCGGTTCACCTCGATGACGGGGGACGGTGTCCGCCGGGCCAGCTCGCCGTAGAGGGCGGCTATCTGCGGCCAGTCGGTCGCGTCGAACGACGGCGCCTGCGCGTGCAGCGCGGCGATGGCCGCCTGCAGCTGATAGGGACCCGGGGTGCGGCGCACGATGGCGGCGCCCAGCAGCGCGGTGCCGCGCGCGATCATCTCCCGGTCCCACCGGCTGCGGTCCTGCTCGGCGAGCGGCACGGGCCGGCCGGCATCATCCTGCCTGGCCGCCGCGTGCGAGTGGTTCAGCAGCATCAGCGCGAGCAGGCCGGCGATCTCGGCATCGCCGGGCAGCAACCGGTGCAGCACGCTGCCAAGCCAGATCGCCTCGGCGCACAGGTCGACCCGGACCAGCTGGGTGCCGCCGGTCGCGGCATACCCCTCGTTGAACACCAGGTAGATCACGGCCTGCACGCCCGTCATCCGCCCGGCCAGGACGTTAGCGGCTGGCGGCTCGAACCTGATGCCCGCCGTGCGGATCTTGCGCTTGGCCCGGACCAGCCGCTGGGCCATGGTCGGCTCCAGGGTCAGGAACGCCGCGGCTATCTCCCTGGTCGCCAGCCCGCCGACGTACCGCAGTGTCAGCGCGACCCGCACCTCAAGGGCCAGGGCCGGGTGACAGCAGGCGAAGATGAGCCCGAGCCGGTCATCCTCCATCGCCACGTCTCCCAGGTCATCGCCAGGCTCGTCGGCGGCTGCTGGCAGGTCGGGCTCGAACCCACCGCGTTTAGATATGAACTGGTCGCGCCGCAACTGGTCGACCGCCTTCCGCCAGGCCGTGAGCGTCAGCCAGGCACCTGGCTTGGGCGGGACCCCATCGCGTGGCCACGCCACCGCCGCGGCGGCGAACGCCTCGGCCGTCGCGTCCTCGGCGGCCTGCAGGTCGCCGAGCCGGCGGGACAGCGTGGCCACGACAGCTGCCCACTCATCCCGGTAGGCCCGCTCGAGCGCGGAGGCGCTCAGTCCAGCACCTTCCGCCACGGCGCACCCTCCACGACCGGGCGGACCTCCACCGCGCCGTAGCGCATGACGGGCATCCGCGCCGCCCACGCCAGCGCCGCGTCCAGATCGGCCACGTCGAGCAGGTAGAAGCCAAGCAGGTGCTCCTTGGTCTCCACGAACGGCCCGTCGGTGAGCAGCCGTTCACTGCCCTGGAGCGTGACGCTGGTCGCCGTGTCCGTGGGCTGAAGCTGTTCGGCGCCAAGCAGGGAGCCGGTGTCCATGAGCGAGACCGTGTAATCGACCCAGCTGTCCATGACGCCGTCGGGTGCGGGCTGAGTGCTCTCGCTCGCGCCCGGCTTGGCGTAGATCAGCAGCGCGTACTTCATGACGTCCTCCGTAGCTCACGGGCACCGTGCCCGGTGGCGGGTTCAGTTATCGGCTCAGCTAACCAGCGGCTCAGCTATCCAACGGCGGGACGGTCCCCGGATCGACAGCCGCGCGCTCTCTTCTTCGGCTATTTTTCCCGGCAGCCCGGGTGAGCCCCTGCCCGGCTGCTCTCCGCGGTTCGCCGGTTCAGCACCATGACGCGGAAGCCTCAGACGCCGACCTTGTGCTGGCAGACGAGTTCGAGCGTCTTCCAGGTGACGGCACAAAGCGCAAGCAGCGGGCTGCCGTCTGGCGTGTGCTCTTGCAGGGGACCATCAGGCGCCAGGCTGCTGAAGTGCGCGCCGTACTCAGCGAACCAGTTGGCGTGGAACCGGGCCTCAAGGAGCATCCGCCCCCGGCGGGGGTCCTTCTCATTCGTGAGCCGCCTGGTTATCGCCTCGTCCCGCAGGGAGGCAGCATGCCCGGGGCTCCGGATCTTCCCGGAGGGGATGTCAAGGTCGTCCAGCAACGCACGCAGACGCCGTTCCCGCAAGATGATGTCGGCGTCGAAGATGTAGTAGTCGTCCGGGGGGACTTCCGGCAGCTGTTTGCGCTCCTGGTCGGGCAGTAGCTGGCCCAGCGAGCCATGCCGGGCGATCTCGCTTTCAACGAAAGATCTTCGCAGCAGCATCACAGGCTCGCGGGCCAGTGCGCCCAGGTCCTCCAGTACCTCACCGAAGAGCAGGTAGTCGTTATCGGCGAGGTCAAAGCGGAAGAGGAAAATGCTCTCGACCCCGGCCTCTAGCGGGTTGACGGTGAAGATGACGTTCTCGGTGGAGTATGATTGCCCGCCATCAATTAAGGTAACGGCGGAATTCGTTTCTATTTCATGCAGCCGCAGTGACGTGCGCGATGAGTCGTCGATGATCGTGATCTGATCCTGCACCTCACGCAATCGATCATGCTCGCGGACGAAGTCGCGGCCGGTAAGCCTGCGGACGAGGTCAGGATAGGCATTGGCTGCCTGGCCAGGCTGGAAACGGCGCCGATAGACTTCAGGCACTGGCTTGCCATGGCGGAGCGGTGGGCCTTCCAGCACGACGAGTTCCTCACAAAGCTCACGCACTCCCACCTCGAAGAGGTTCCGCCACTCCCGGACCGACTCCGAGCTCCCGCTGGCCAGGTTCCAGCCGACGGGATTGATCCCTCGGAAGAACAAGACGAACCAGTCGTCAGCTGACACCTGCCCGGGCTTGCGCCAGTGGACCAGTGGGAGCGCTCCTGCTGAAGACCAGCGCAGAGGCTGGTGCGGACCGCCCGCGATGATCTCACCTGATTCCTTCGTGGTCTCCATGAGGAAACGATGCAGCCGCGCAGACCGATCCAGGACCTCTGCCCGTGGCACTTCCTGCTGCAACTGGCGAAGCAGGAAGTTCAGGAACTGCTTACCGCGGTTTTTGTAGATCCCGTAAGCCTCGTCCGTGAGGTCCACGCGTAGCTGGTAATAAGTTTCGCTCGACCGGGTGATCTGCACGGGTTTAAACAAAATGGTCGCGGCGAAGGACTGCCCTGGCCACCGGTACGCGCCGACAAGGTGATCGCGTTGCACAAGCACCGGGGTGCCAGCCGGGTGCGGGCTGAGCGCAAAGCCAAATTTCGTGGCCCCGGTCGGCTCCCAGCGGGCTGATTCGCGGATCCAGCTCTCATACGGCAGGTCAAACCAGCTCAGGAGCCAGCGCATGCGGGCGCGGCCAGGGTGAACAAGATCACGGCTTACACCCCCGAATCCACCAGTCAGCCGCAGCGCCTGGCCAAGCAACATGCCAACCCAGATCCGGTAATACGTGAATCTCTGCACGGCACTGATCATCATGAGAAGCTGGCCGGCAAGAAGAAGCAACGCCAGCGCCAGCCACGTGACAAGAACATCCCGGAGTGACTGCGAAGAAAGGGTCAGCGCACCGACGATAACGTCCAGCAGTATTGCTGATGCGAGCCCTATCTGCGCCTTGATGAAGAGTCGGCGGATGCGCGAGGAGAGCCGCCTCATGAGGGAATCACCTGGCCCTTGCCTACTACGGTGATGCCACCCGCGGAAACGACGAACCCGCGGGCGAGGGCGAGTTCCTTGTCCACCCCGACCTCCGCTCCGTCCGGGACGATGACGTTCTTGTCGATAATCGCATCCCGCACCACGGCGTAGCGGCCGACGCTGGTGTTGTCCACGTGCAGTCTCAGGGGCTGGAGCGTTCCACGGCCAGGCTGACAGCGAGAACAACGGCGTAGACGGCAGCTTCAATCGCACCGTCGGCAGCGGCAGCCGCGTCTGCCGCACCGCCGGTCGCAGCGTCAGACGCCCACTGGCCGCGAGCTATCTGCTTCAGCCGCTGGCGCATGCGCCCGTCCACGGCGTCCGGGTAGACCCACCTCTCCAGGCCGATCGCGTGCCGTTCCATCCGGCGACCCTACTCTCAAATCCGGGCAAATCACCTAACGCGTTCCCCCGGGGGGGTCCTCCTCGGAGGGCTGGCTACAGCCGGAAAACGTGTTCCGCGTTGGCCTGGAAGAGAGCGGCCTTCTCGCCGGCGCTGATCGGCAGGTTCTCGTGCGCGATGACCTCGTCCGGGACGTACTGGTACGGGTAGTCCATGGCATACAGCACGCGGTCAGGACCGAGTACCTCGCGGCAGAACATGATCGCCGGCGCCCACGCGACGCCGCTGGTGGTCACCCAGACGTTCTCGCGCAGATACTCGCTCGGCTTGCGCTTGATCGGCTTCATCGCCTCGTAGCGTTGCGCCCGCACCGTGGCGGCGTGCATGTAGTCAATGCGGTACAGCCAGAACGGCAACGCCTCCCCGAGGTGGCCGACGACCAGCCGGAGGGCGGGGAACCGGTCGAAGACGCCAGCGGTGATGATGCGCAGCACATGCATGCCGGTGTCGACCGCGAACCCGTAGATCGCGCCGTCCAGCCCGGCCGCGAGCAGCGGGCCGATCATGTCCTTGGGCGGAGTGCTGGGGTGCAGATAGATCGGCGTGCCGAGCGCCTCGGCTGCTTCGAAGATCGGCCAGAACTTCTGGTCGTCCAGGTACTCACCGTGGGTGTGCGCGTTGATGATGACACCCTTGAAGCCGAGCTCGGTGTGGCCCCGCTCGATCTCCTTGGCGGCCTGCCCGGGGTCCTGCGGGGCGATCGCGGTCAGCCCGGTGAACCGGTCCGGGTGCTGGCGGCAGGCCTCCGCCAGCCGGTCGTTGGCGAGCGTCGCGATCGCCACGCCGTCGCCGCGGCTCAGGATCTGGGTTCCGGGTGCGGTCAGCGAGATGACCTGCCGGTCGATGCCCGCCGCGTCCATGTCGGCCAGCCGGCGCTCGCCCAGGTCCTGCAGGCGGTCGAAGACGAACCTGGTGCGCTCGGTCTTCGCGGCGGTGTAGAACCCGACCAGGCTCACAAAGCCCGGATCGTCGCAGGTCCCGCGCTCGATCATGTCCCGCCACATCGCGATCAGCTCGGCCGGCGCGAACGCCTCCTCCGTCGCGATCCGCAGGTACTCACGACCGCCCCCGGCGGCCGGGCCAGCGGAAGGGCTTCCAGCCATCATGTGCTCCTATCCGGTGTTGATCACGTGGTGACGGTGGACGCCGGAACCTCGGGTGGCACACCCAGCCCGCGGATGGCGGGCATCACCTGCTGGGCGAACAACTCCAGGCTCTCGGTGAAATGGTCATGCCCGAGGCTGCCGAACTGGAAGATGCCGCAGAACACGCCGAAGCCCAGTTCCTGCTGGTAAGCCGCGAACTTCTGCCGGACCGTGTCCGGCGAGCCGATCAGCGCGTATCCCCGTTCGACCAGGTCGCGCACGTCCACGTTGCCCGAGCCCAGCCCTTGCTTGCCCGCCAGCACCCGGGCAGCTGATGCGGGTGCGAGGTAGCCAGCCGGGAAGAAGACGTCCTTGGGCATCCGCATGAGCCGGTTGAACAGGGTGTCCAGCGCGGGCAGTGCCACCGCTTCCGCCCGCTCGTCGGTGTCGGCGACGAAGGTGGGCACCGCCCAGCCGATCTGTTCCGGTGACGCCGGGTACCCGTACTTCTGGGTCGCCGCCCGGAACTCGTTGAAGACCCGCCGGACGGTCCCGATATCGCTGTAGGTCTGCAGGTAGGTGTAACGGTTGCGGGCCGCCCAGTCGACCGTCTCCCCGCTCCCCTGCGAGGGGCTCCAGATCGGCGGGTGCGGCTGCTGCAAGGGCCGCGGCCAGGGATTGACGTAGCGGAACTTGTAATGCTTGCCGTACCACTCGAACGGGCCCGGCCGGGTCCACGCCGCGACGATCAGGTCATGCGCCTCATAGAACCGTTCCCGCGAGGTCGCGGGGTCGATACCGAACGTGTGGTACTCGGCACCGATGCCGCGGACGAAACCGGAGATGATCCGCCCCCCGGAGATGACGTCGAGCATCGCCACCTCTTCGGCGACCCGCAGCGGGTGGTCCCGCAGCGGCAGGGCGTTGCCCAGGATCGCGATCTGGCACGACGTCTGCGGGACCAGGACGGCAGCGGCCACGTCCGGCGCGGGCATCAGGCCGTAGGGCGTCTGGTGGTGCTCGTTGACGCACAGCCCGTCGAAACCCGCCCGGTCATAGGCGACCAGTTCGCCGATGTAGCGCGAGTAGAGCTGGTGTCCGTGGCGGGGGTCGAACAGCGCGTTGCTCAGGGTCACCCAGCTGCTGTCCGTGCTGTTGAGATGCTCGGCCGGCAGGTCGGGGTAGGGCATCAGGTGGAAGCCGAAGATCTTCACGCGGGACCCTCCAGGGACAGGAACTCACGGACCAGCGTGGCGAACGCCTCCGGCTGCTCGGCCATGGGCAGATGCCCGGCCTCGTCGATGATTTCCAGCCGGGCCGCGCCCAGCGCTGCCACCCACTGGTGCGCGTACCCGACCGGCAGCAGCCGGTCCTGGGCGCCCCAGACCACCAGCACGGGAGCGGCCAGACGGTGCAGGCGACCGGGCAGCTTCGGGTCGTGGAAGTAGGGGTTCCAGGCCAGGTGGGCGCTGGCCATCCGGTTGCGCAGGTAGCGCTGGAACAGCTCGGGGTCGTCGGTGATCTGCCCGGCCGCCGCGACCGCGGCTGCGCGGAGGTCGGGCCGGTGGAAGAGCAGCTCGGCGAGCTGTTCGGGGCCCAGCGTGAACATGTCCGGGGTGGGGATGTCCGCCCGCAGGCCGGCCGCGCCGACCAGCACCAGCTTCGCGGCCCGGCCGGGGTCGAGCACAGCGATCTGGGCGGCGATCCAGCCGCCCAGCGACACGCCCACCAGGCTCGGCCGGTCCAGGCCCAGGCAGTCGAACAGGTCCAGGTACGAGAACGCCAGATCCAGGACGCTGTCCACCGAGGGGTCGTCGTCGCTCTGGTTGAACCCGGGATGATCCGGGCGGTAGACGGTGAAGTCGCGGGCGAGCAGGCTGAGCTCGGGTCCCCAGTCACCCAGGTCACCCGCACCGTGCAGGTAGACAAGGGGCGCGCCCTCACCGGCTTGTGCCACCCGGACGCGGCGGCCCCGGACGTCGATCATGTGCTCGGCCGGCTCGGCCGGGGACACCGGCGCGGCACTGGCACTGGTCGTCATGAGCTGGCTCCTTCATCGTCAGGTCGGGCGTGGGACAGTGGCGGGGCTGGCGAAGAACACCGCGCCCATGTCCGGCAGCGCTTTGAACTCGGCCACCGGGCCGGAGAATCTCGGTTTGCCGTCTACCAGCACGTAAACCCACGTCGCCACGTCGAGGGCGAGCGCGATCCGCTGCTCGATCAGCAGGACGGCCCGGCCAGCCTCGGCGAGCCCGGTGACGACCTCTTCGAGCACCACCGTGGCGACGGCTGGCGAGAGGTTCGCGGTGGGCTCGTCCAGCATGAGGGCCGAGGGCTCCGGCACCAGGGCACGGGCGATCGCCAGCAGCTTGCGCTCACCGCCGCTCAGCGTCTGGGCGAGCCGTTTGTGCAGCCTGGCCAGCTGCGGGAAGCGGGTGAGGATCTCGGCCAGCCGCGCTTGTGCTTCCCGGGGCGGCAGGCGGTAACCGCCCATCTCCAGGTTCTCCCTGACGGTGAGGGTCGGGAACACGTCCTTCGACTGCGGCACGTAGCCGAGGCCGCGGGCGGCCCGCAGGTTCTCGCTCAGCCCGGAGATGTCCGCGCCCGCCAGGTGCACCGAACCGCTCATCAGCGCCAGCTCGCCGTTCAGCGACTTGATCAGGGTGCTCTTTCCCGCGCCGTTGGGACCGATCACCAGGACGACTTCCCCCGGGGCGGCATCCACCGACACACCGGAGATCACCGGCACCGCACCGTAGCCCGCAGTGATCTGCTTCGCGCTGAGCAGCGGCTGCGGCCGCGCTCCGCCCGGGGGTATCGAGGTCACGTGAAGTACGCCTCCCGGACCGCGCCGCTGCTCATCGCCTCGGCGTAGGTGGCCTGCGCGACGACCGCCCCGAGGGCCATCACCACGACCCGGTCGCAGACCGCCTGGACGACCTCCAGGGCGTGCTCGACGATGATGATGCTCACACCCGAGTCGCGGATGCGCGCGCATTCCGCACCGATCCGCTCCACCAGGTGCGGGGCCACCCCGACCATGGGCTCGTCCAGCAGCAGCGCTCGCGGCGACTGCATCAGGCAGCGCATGATCTCCACCAGCCGGCGCTGGCCGCCGCTGAGCTCGGCACCGTAGGAGTTGGCCAGGCCTGCCATGTCGAACTCGTCCAGCCGGCTCCAGGTCGCCTCGGCCGCCGCCGCTAGCTGCGCCCGCCGCTCGCGGCCCCCGGCCAGCGAGCCCCACAGCCGTGACCCGCGTGCTTGCATGGCCGAGACCAGCAGGTTCTCGTAGACCGTCAGGCCCTCGAAGGTGCTCGCGAGCTGGAATGTCCTGACCAGGCCAAGGCGGGCACGGCGGTGCGGCGGTGCGGCGGTGACGTCGTGCCCGGCGAGCCGCACCTGGCCGCCGGTGACCGGGATCTGCCCGCCCATCGCCCCGAGCAGGGATGACTTTCCTGCCCCGTTGGGCCCGATGAGCCCGACCACTTCACCGTCCCGCAACTGGAGGGAGGCGCCCCGCACGGCCATGACACCGCCGAACCGGACCGAGACGTCACGCACGTCGAGGATCGCTTCCGGGCTCACTGCGGCATCCCCGGCGCCGGGGATGCCGCGGCGGTGGCGCGGGCCACTGCCCCGGCCGGTGGCGGCTCAGCGCGATGGCGCCGCTCGGGGATCAGCCCACGTGGGCGGATGGCCAGGCAGAGCAGCCAGAGGATGCCGATGAGCACCCATTCCAGGGCGTCGATGAGGCCCGTGTAGCCGATCTGCGGCAAGAATGTGGGCGCCTGCAGGAAGATGACCTGCACCAGCAGGGTCCCGAGCACCACTCCCCAGTTGTTGCCAACGCCGCCGAGGATGATGGCCGTGAACACCGCGAATGTCTCGGCATACCCCCAGGCGGCCGGGGACCACGCGGCGAGGAACTCGACAAGCACCCCGCCGCTCAGCCCGGCGATCACGCCGCCGATGACGAACGCCTGCATCCGCAGCCCCATCGGGTTCAGGCCGATGGTGGCGGCCGCGTCCTCGTTGTCGCGGACCGCGCGCAGCGCCCGGCCCCATGCGGACCCCCCGAGCCGCGCCACCAGCAGGTAGACGCCGAGCGCGATCAGCCCGGCCCAGGCGGCGTATACCCACTGGTACCCGTCATAGGTCAGCCCGGACAGCACGCCCGAAAGCGGCTTCGGCACACCCGTCAGCCCGTTCGACCCGTTCACCAGGCCGACCACGTTGGACACCGCACCGATGGCGATCAGCGACACGATCAGCAGGATCGCCGCCTGGTAGTCGCGCCGGATCCGGCGCAGCGCGAACACGCCGACGACCAGGGCCAGGATCCCCCCGGCGGCCGCCGCAACGAGCAGCGGGACCGGGAACGGCAGGTTCGACCCGAACACGTAACGCTGGAACGCGCCGGCCCCCGTATCGGGCCCGAGGCTGACCACCGCGGCCGCGTACGCCCCGGCCGCCTGGAACATGATGAGCGCGAAGTTCGGGATCCCGCCCCAGCCGAACTGCAGGTTCAGCGCCCAGGCCAGCAGGACGTCGACGAAGAAGTAGACGAGCAGGGTGGAAATGTAGAACGACACGCGTGCTCACCGTCCCTCACCGACGCGCTCCGCAACCGGCACACCGGGCCGGCTGGTGAAAATCCAGGGGCGCCACACCGCTCACCGCTACACCGTGATCTCCGCCTTTCCCGCGGTCTGCCCGGCCAGGGCGGCCGGGCGGGTCAGCAGGACGACCGCGAGGATGCCGAAGCCCGCGACGGTGCTGTAGGCGGCGCCGCCCACTGCCGCCACCTCCTCGGTCACCACGCCCAGCGCCAGCGCAGCCAGCACCGCGCCCCGGGTGGACCCGGCCTTCCCCAAGATGGCCGCGGCCAGGACGAGCGGGAGGAAGCTGGTCCCCACCGACGCGTCGATCGTCAGCGCGTTGATCACATAGCCCAGTCCGGCCAGGCCGGCCAGCGCGCCGCTGAGCAGCCAGACGACAGTGACGATCCTCGCCGTCGGGATGCCGCAGGTCCTGGCCAGCCGCGGCTCGACCGCCATCGCCCGCAGCGCCTTGCCCAGCCTGGTGCGGCGGAGCAGGAACTCCAGGCCGCCGAACACCGCCACCGCCACCACGACCAGGGCGAGCTGGGTCACGGTGACGGTGAAGGGGCCGACGTGCAGTGATGCCCCCTGCGGGAAGGCGAAGCGGTAGATCTGCTCACGCGACGCCGCGTCGATGCCGAACTGAAGGATCAGGTTGACCGCCAGCGTCACCATCACCATCTCGAACAGGCCCGCGCCACGGCGGGCGTAGAAGGCGAACAGCGTCCGGCCCAGGACCCAGGTGAGCGCGGCGGCGGCCAGCGGTGCCAGCAGGACTCCCACGACCAGCGGGAGGTGAACTACCTCGGCGAGGAACGTCGCGAACGCACCCACGGTCATCGCGCCCGCGTACGAGATGTTGAGCACATTCGTCAGGCCGAACTGGACAGTGAAGCCCATCGCGCCGATCGCGATCAGCGCCGCGGTAATGACGCCAAAGCCAATGGCCTGAATGATCAGCAATGGGCCGCATCCCTCACACTAGCCACCGAGGGCCTGGACCTGTGCCTGGGTGATCGTCCCGACCACCACCGCGGGCGCATTCGCCGGGAACTCTTCCACCGCCTGGGAGCCGAACGAGTTGTGGTACTTGCTGAAGAGCAACGGACCCGAGGCGCCGATGTACTGGATCTTGTGCCCCGCCGCCAGGGCGGCTTTGCCCGCCGCGTAGGTGTACACCACCTGCTTGCCCGGGCCGGGCGCCGTGACCTGCATGATGTATGTGTTGTAGACGGTCCCGTCCGTGCTGTGCGCGGCGTCCATCGCCAGGGCCAGCGTGATCATCCCGTCGTATCCCGACTCGGAGAAGGAGTTGTTCTCCCACTGGGTCACCGGTTTGCTCAGCTTGTTCTGCACGGCCAGCACGGATGCGTTGAAGGCCGTGACCGCTGGGTTGGTCACCGGATTGCCCACGACCACCGCGCGGAAGTACTTGTTGAAGTTCGCGCTGCCGATGGCACCGCGCATCGGTGTGAAGTAGGAGTCGGACGGCGTCCCGCTGGTCCCGATGACCGGCACGAGCGAGCCGAGCTGCTTGAGCTCGCCGAAGAAGGTGGCCGCGGTCGGCCCGTCCGATTCGGTGATGATCGCGGCCGGCCTCGCTGCCAGCAGCCGCTCCACCGCCGCCCGGTATGACGGCTGGTCCGGGGTCAGGTTCTCCTGGTCGGCCAGCTTGATGCCGACCGCCTTGACTCCGGCTACCACGCCGGGCAGGTCGCCCTGGGATCCGGTGTCGGTGCCGAACACGGTGGCCACGCTGGCGTATCCCTGCTGCTTTGCCCACAAGGCGATCGCCTCGCCGTTCGCGGGGTCCGGCGGGACGTCGCGCCACAGGTAGGCGTACGGGCTCCGGTCGTAGGCGGCCTCGCCGGCCGCGATCATCATGGGCAGGTGATGGCTGTTGAGCAGCGGGACCAATGTCGCCGCGCTCGTCGAGTCCGGGCCCAGGATCGCGGCGATGTTGCTGCTGGTCGCGAGGGTCTTCCCCATGGCGGCAAGCGCGTCCGCCGGGTCGCTGCGGGTGTCGACCTGGATCAGCGAGACCTGACGGCCGAGGATGCCGCCCGCGTGGTTCACCGCGTACAGCGCCGGATAGTCAATGGAGGCGGCGAACTGCGCCTCGAAGGCCTGGTCTCCGGTGTAGGCGCCGACCTGGACGATGCCGACCGGGCCGGTCGAGGCGGTGCTCCCGCCGCTTGACGCGCAGGCGGCCAGGCCGAGCAGGCCGGTAGTGGCGAGCGTGAGGTAGATCGGCTTTCTCATCGATGTACCTCCCCCTTAGGGGCCAGAGAATTGCCGCAAGACTATATGTCTGAAGCGCCGTGGGGAATGATGCATCTTGCGATTCTGTACCGTGGAACACCCATGTGGCGGGCTTGTGCCGGCGCCACTGATCGTTCAGCAAGAAAAAGGGGTCTGGGAACAGAGTGGAGCACGGTCAGGACCAGCTCAGCTGTGCCGGACCTCCCGCAGATCCGCGGCAGCGGCCGCGACCACCGCCCTCAGGTCGCGGGCAATCGCGGCAACGTAGCCCGGCGTCATGCGCTGCAGCGGGCCCGCCACGGTGAACGCCACGGCCGGCCGTTCGTCCTGGTCGAGCACGGCCATGCCGACCGCGCCGAGACCTGCCTCGCTCTCCTCGAAGTTGGCCGCGAAGCCTGCCTGCCGTACCCGCTCAAGCTCCGCCAGCAGCTGGGTGCGCAGGGTCAGGGTGTGCTCGGTGGCCGTCACCAGCCGCTCGGCCGGGTAGATGGCCAGCACCTCGTCGGTGCTCAGCGCCGCCAGTATCGCCTTTCCCGCCGAGGTGGCATGCGCTGGCATGCAGGCATCCAGCCGGGTGCCGACCCGGACCGTCCGCTGCGATTCGATGCTGTCGATGAAATGGACCGTGTCGCCCTCCAGCACGAGCAGGCTAACCGTCTCGCCGGTGACGGCCGCGATCTCCGTCAGGTAGGGCCGCATCCGCGCCCGCACGTCCAGTGCCCCGACCGCGGCCAGCCCGATCTCCATCAGCCGGGGGCCGGGCCGGTAGGCCTTGGTGGCAGGGTCCTGCACGGCGAACTCGCGGTGCACCAGCATGCCGAGCAGGCGGTGCGCGGTGGACCTGGCCACGCCGAGATGATCGGCCACCTCCGATACCCGCAGCGACGGCTTGCTCCGGAACAGCAGCAGGAGCTGCAGCGCATGATCGACGGAATGGAGCCGGTAGGCGGGACCGTCGGTACCGCCCGCTGGGGAAGTCGTCGGTTCGGGCATGGGCACTTACCGTACGCGAAGCTCCATCTCCCCCAGCCGGGTTATCCGGGTGCGCAGCAGGTCCCCGGGGGCGATGGGGCCGACACCGGGCGGTGCACCGGTGAAGATCACGTCACCGGGCAGCAGCGTCATCACCGAGGAGGCGTAGGCGACGAGGTCCGGCACGCGGACGAGCAGGTCTGACGTGTTCACCTTCTGCCGCAGCACGCCGTTGCACTCCAGCTCGATGTCGAGGTCGCCGGCGTCACCCGCCTCGTCCACCGTGGTCAGCCACGGGCCGAGCGGGCTGAACGTGTCGTAGCTCTTGCGCCGGGACCGGTCCGCCGCGCTGCGGACGGTGATGTCCAGGCCGATGGTGTAGCCGAGCAGGTGGGCAGCTGCCGAGGCGGCAGGGATGTCCGTGCCGCCGGTGCCGATCACCGCCACCAGTTCGGACTCGTGGTGGATCTCGTGGCCCGCCGCGAGTTCGGCGGGCGGGAGCACGATGTCGTCGGCCGGGCCGCTGACCGCGGACGGCGCCTTGAGGAAGACGTCGAAGTCCATCATCCAGGACTCCACCCGGCCGAGCGTCCGCCGCTGGACCTCGTGCATCTCGCTGACGTGCCCGGAGTAGTTGCTGGCCGCTGCGATGATCTTCGTCGGCCCGAGGACCGGGGCCTTGAGCCGCACCTCGCGCAGCGGCAGCACGGTGGCCTGCGCCGCCGCCGCGGCCAGGGCCGGCTGGACCTCGGTGAAGTCCCGGCACAACCGCCGCCACCAGCCGGCCGTCAGCGGGTCCGGGTCGTGCGGCCATGGCAGGGCATGCGTCACGTCGGCGACGCCGCCGCCGGTCACCACGCCCAGCCGCTGCTCACCGAAGATGGCCAGCCTCATGATAGCGTCCCGCGCACAGTCTGCGGACCGGCCAGCCTCTCCTCGCGGTAAATGCCGAGGGCCCGCAGCACAGGCGTATCCGCGAGCGCGAACAGGTCGGCTCCCCCGGCCGACCAGTGCTCCGCGGCGGCCCAGGAGGGAATGACGAGGATGTCCCCGTCGGACCAGTCGATCAGCAGCCCGTCCACGATGCTCTGGCCGGCGCCCCGGAACACCACGACAACCGCATTGCCGGCCTGCCGGAGCGGATCAGTTCTCCGCCCGGGAACCAGCCGGTGCATGGAACAGGAAAGTGTCGGCAGCACGCTGGCGCCGGTCTGCGGGTTGACGAACTCGATGCTGACCATCGCCTGGTCCCGCTCGCTGGCCACCCGGGCCAGCTCCGCGCTGGTGTCGGCCCACCGGTAGACGAGCAGGGGCGATGATCCCGGACCCCGCGGCCGGGGCGCGTTCTCCGCATACCTGGCCCGGGCCGTGCCGAAGGCCTGCTCCGACTGGTTGTGCGGCCCGCTGGCCGGCTGCATGAGTTCCGGGTGAGCTTCGTAGAACACCGCGTCGAGAGCCTCGATCATCGGCAGGTCGAGCCCGTCGAACCAGAACATGTTCTGCTCGCCACTGTTGGTGTGATCGTGCCAGTGCCAGGAGGGGGTGAGCACCAGGTCGCCGGGGTTCATGTCGCAGGGATCGCCATTCACCGTCGTCCAGACCCCGGTGCCCTTGAGCACGAAACGGATGGCCCCGGGCGTATGCCGGTGCGCGGGCGCGGTCTCTCCCGGGCCGAGGCACTGCAGGCCGCCCCACAGTGTGCCCGCCGCGTATGGCTCGCCACCCAGCCCCGGGTTGCCCAGGCTGAGCACCCGGCGCTCGCCGCCGCGGTCCACCGGAACCGCCTTGATCGCACGCTCAGCCAGCGGGTACATCGCGGCGGCCCGCCATACCCACGGAACCGCCCGCGGATGTGGATGGCTCGGCAGGAGCTCGCGGCTGAGCTTCCACAGCGGGTACAGGTGCGCGGCCGCCAGATCACGGTAGAAGAGGTCGAGCTCCGCCGAGGCGGCCGCCCCAGCGGGCTGATGCACCGTCATGGCCGGTTCTCCTAGCCATTCGTCACGGGGGCCAGGCCCGGTGCTCCGGACGTCATAGTCACCACGGTAAGCCAGCATTCCGCTCGGGGGAAGCGGTGCCGTTTGAGTTCTGGAGAACGGAATTAGAGGTAAGCCCGTGACGATGCCGTGATCATTCGCCGCGTCAGCGGCGCAGCACATTGAAGGCGAACAAGCTGCCGCGATGGTAGCCCTGGGAGCGCAGGACCGGCCTGCCCGTGGTCGTGACGACCGTCTCGGAGATCAGCAGCCAGGGTCCGAACCCGGCGAGCCGGTAGCGGTCCTGGACGTCCTGCGGCAGATCCTGGGCCTGGATGCGCGCGGCGGAGGAGACCATGAGCTGGCCATGGGCCGCGAGCAGGTCGGTCAGCGAGCCTGCCCAGTTGACGTGCTTGACCGGTCCGGGGATGCAGTCCCGCGGCAGGCTCTCGACGCTGTAGACGAGCGGCTCATCGGCACGCGACCGGAGCCGCTCCAGCCGGATCACGGTCTCGCCGTCGCCGAGGTTCAGCGCTTCCCGTTCGGCCTCGTCGGGCTTGTCCTCGGCGACGGAGAGCACCAGGGTCTGCGCCTCATATCCCAGGGCCTGCAGCAGGCTGGTGACTGACTCGAACCTCGTGATCGGCCGCTCGATGTGCAGAGCGCTCAGCGAGGACAGGAACCGGCCGCGGCCTCGCTCGACCAGCACGATCCCGTCCTGCTCCAGCAGCTTGAGGGCTTCACGGGCCGTACTGCGCCCGACGTTGCACAGCTCCGCGATCTCGGCCTCGCTCGGGACCCGGTCACCGGGAGCCATCCGCCGGGCCTCGAACAGCTCGACGAGCTGATCGCGCACCTGCGCGGACATGGGCTGAGAATCTGGCATGACCGCTTCCCGTTCGGTGGAGGGCCGGCTGGTCGTAGTTTAGGCGTCAGCCGCCCAAACCCGGCCGGCCGCGGGGCCGCCGGGCAGCGAGCGCCGGCGACCCCGCGGCACGGGGCCGGACTGGCTCAGGAAGCGCCCGGCTCAGCGGCCGGAACGGGAACGGGGCCAGCGCCGCCCGAGGCGACCAGGCCATCTTCTGATGCGAGCTCCACGCCGATCCGGCGCGCCAATGCGGGCATCACCACCAGGACGATGACCGCGATGGCGACCCAGATCGCACTTGCGATCGGGAGCCAGAAGGTCGGCCCGGTCGGGTACGGAACCAGGTTGCGGAAGATCGTGTAGCCCAGCACGGCGAGCGTCAGGATCGGGATGACGATCTCCCACACCGGGACGGTCCTGGTCTTCCGCATCATCCGGGCCGCGCCGATCGTGGCGAGGATGTAGGCGACCAGCACGATCAGCGTCCCCACCGCGCCCGTCCAGGCCCATGCGTTGAAGATCGACTGCCGGAAGACCCAGCCGAACGCGATCACCGAGACCACCATGATGCCGAAGCCAGCCGCGATCGCTCCCACGGGTGTGCCGTACCGCTCCGAGATGCGCAGCAGCCTGCCGGCCGGGCTCTTGGTCTCACGTGCGGCGCGTGCCATCGCGTAGATCAGGCGGCTCGCCCCGACAACGCAGCCGATAGCCCCGGCGAAAGCCGACACCATGGTGCCGATCGTGACGACGTCGCCGACCCAGGGCGAGATGTAGGCCGATCCGAGCGAGCCGAAGAGTGAGCCGGAGCTATGAAACGCGGTCAGCCCGGAGCTGCCGGTGCCGAAGCCCATGACCTCGATGGCCGCCGTGAAGACGTAGAACACACCGGCGATGAGCACGGTGCCGAAGATCGCCCGGGGGATGCTCCGGCGCGGCTGTTTCGCCTCTTCGCCCATCGTCGCCGCGCCCTCGAATCCGATGAAGGCCAAGATCCCGTAGACCGCCCCGAAGAACAGGGCTGAGCTATGGGTGCCCGGCGCGGGCTTGAAGACCGACAGCGTGAAGTGCTGTCCCTGCGGCCCGCCGTGGGAGGTGATCTTGGCGAGCACCACGATGCTGATCAGCAGGATCAGCGCGACGGTGCAAGCCTCGCTGATCAGCATCACATCAGCGCCGCGCCGGGCCGGGATGACGGTCAGCGCGGTCGCGAACGCCAGCAGCACCAGCGTGACCGCGAACGGAACCCACTGCGGCGGGTTCGCCACCCCCATCGCGTTGAGCAGCGAGTTGAAGAACACAGCCGCCCCGTAGCAGCTGCCAGCCCCGAAGATCAGGTACCCACCGAGCAGGCACCATCCGGCGACCGCCCCGGCGGGTGCCCCCAGCGTCGCGCCGACGAAGCCGAAGACCGATCCGGCGGTGTTGAAGTGCTGGCTCAGCCGCACGAAGCTATGTGACAGCAGCAGTACCGCGATGAACGAGATGGTGAACGCCAGCGGGATCGCCCGGCCGACGCTCGGTACCGCGCCCTGCGGGTTGATGTTGGCGGACAGGCTCAGGCCCGTTACGCCGAGTGAAACAGCCAGTACCTGCCATGATCCCAGGTTGCGCCGCAGACGCGGCTGGACCGCGCTGGCGGCACCGGCCGCCGCCGCACCGTGGGTACCTTCAGATGCCATTCTGCGAGCCTCCCAGCCTGGCCGGACCATGTCCGGCAAGCACCTCATAATGTCTGACATGGTCGATGCGTTGTATGTATAGTGAAGTAGCGGCTATCTGGCGTCAAGAAGGTGCATCTCGGCAATTTGCTACGGCCCTGCGCAGGGGCTGTCAGCGTCGTGGTCGCCGGGTGCGGAAGACCTGTCCTGCTCAACGGGTGCCGCCGGCGCGGCGTGCCCTTGACCGGCTCGCCCAGGGGCAGGTACCGTCTCTTACCAGTCAGACATCCCCGTTGCTTGTCAGACGAGTAGGTGGCTATGAGTCTTGCGGTCGTGACGGGCAATGCCAGCGGCATCGGGGCGGCGATTGCCCGCACGGTGGCCGGCCGCTTCCCCGGCACCGAGGTTGTCGGGTGGGATATCGCCGGAGCGCAGCCGGTCGACGTCGGCGATGCCGCATCCGTGCGGACCGCGGCAGCGGCGCTGCCCGGGCCGGTCAGCAAGATCGTGCTCGCGGCTGGGGTGTCGCGCCTGGCCCTGCTGGTAGACACGACCGATGAGGACTGGGATTTCCAGTTCCGGGTCAACGCTTTCGGCGTCTTCAGCTGCCTGCGGTCGCTGGTGCCCCGCATGGAGGACGGCGGTGCGATCGTGGTGATCGACTCCTGCGGTGGGCTGCGCGGCGCTCCGCTGCTGTCGGCGTACTGCGCCTCGAAATTCGCCGTCACCGGGCTGATCGAGGCCGCGACCCCGGAGTTCGCCACCCGGGGCATCCGGATCAACGGAGTCTGCCCGATGTATGTCCGGACCCCGATGCAGGAACGTGAGCTCTCATGGGAAGCCGCGGCGCTTGGCACGACCCCGGCTGAGGTCTTCGCGGGGTACGAGAGCAGCACTCCCCTTGGCCGCGTTGCCGAGCCGCAGGATATTGCGGACGCCGTGGCGTTCCTGCTGAGCGACGACAGCCGGTACATGACCGGCTCGATGCTCACGGTAAGCGGCGGGGCTCATCTGGGCATGGTGTACCAGCCGAGATCGTGATCGCTCTCTCACCCGAACGGATTGGCTGATGCTGAATTTCGATGAGGCCCGCTTCGTGGGCATCCAGGCCGGAGCTCTTGACCTGGCGGACGGGCTGCGGGCCGCTGTCGAGAAGTGCCTGGCAGCCGGTGCGCAGAACATCTTCTTCCTGGGGTCAGGAGGGGCTGGCGTCCTGATGCAGCCGGCCGCGCAGCTGCTGCAGACGCGTTCGGCCTTCCCGGTCTACGTGCACTGGGCCGCCGAGATCGTGCAGACCGGATCACGGCACCTGGGCCCGCCTTCGATCGTCGTCATCCCATCCCTGTCCGGGAGCACGGCCGAGAGCAGGGCAGCGCTGGCCTACTGCAAGAGCGCGGGAGCAACGGTGATCGCGCTGACGGGGAACGCCGAGTCGCCGCTCGCCCGGGAGGCCGACCACAACTTCACCAACCACGCCGCCGACGACACCTCCAGCGAGTCGTTCTACCTGCAGTCGCTGGTGATCGCGCTCGCCGTCATGCAGGCGCGCGGCGAGTTCACCGACCTCGGCCCGGTGCTGGACGAGCTGCGGCTGCTGCCATCCCTGCTGGTGGGAGTGAAAAAGAGCGCGGAGGACCGGGCCGCGCAGATCGCGGCGTCGATAGCCGGCGACCAGTTTCACATCGTCACGGGAGCCGGATCGGTGTGGCCGCAGGCCTTCTACTACGGGATGTGCGTCCTGGAGGAGATGCAGTGGATCCGCACCCGCCCGGTGCACGCCGCGGACTTCTTCCACGGCACGCTGGAGCTGGTCGAGGAGGGCCTCAGCGTGATCCTGCTCAAGGGCGAGGACGCGGCGCGGCCGCTGGCAGACCGGGTCGAGGCGTTCGTGCCCCGGTACACCAGCAAGCTGACCGTGCTGGATGCGGCCGACTATGACCTGCCCGGCGTCTCGGCGCAGGTCCGGGCGCTGATCTCGCACATCATCCTGGCCACCGTGCTGGAGCGGGTCAGTGCCCATCTGGAGGTGATCCGGGACCATCCCCTCACCACCCGGCGCTATTACAGGCGGGTCGCGTACTAACCGGCCACGGGCGTGGGCGAGGCGGGCACAGACATGGCGGCGGGCGTGGGCGAGGCGGTCGCGGTCATCGGGGACAACACGATCGACCAGTACGTCGGGCAGGACTCCTACAGTTTCGTCGGCGGCAACGCGCTGAACGTGGCCGTTCAGATGGTGCGGCTGGGGCGGCCGGCCCGGTACTTCGGGGCGGTCGGGCCGGACCACG
The DNA here is from genome assembly GCA_035532275.1 of Streptosporangiaceae bacterium. GTDB lineage: Bacteria > Actinomycetota > Actinomycetes > Streptosporangiales > Streptosporangiaceae > UBA9676. The sequence goes on from DATKRG010000036.1 coordinate 22,872, forward strand.
CGGGCCAGCGCATCCGGGACACGCTGGCCCGGCTCGGGGTCGATGTAGCCGGGCTGGTCAGCATGGCGGGCCGAACCTCGGTCTCGCGGATCAGGATCGATGAGTCCGGCGACCGGCATTTCGAGTTCGAGGACTTCGGTGTGTGTGCCGACTACGCGCCGGGAATCGAGGCGCTGGAGCTCGCCGCGGAATGCCAGGCGGCGCATATCGGCCTGCTGCCGCTGGCCCGCCCGGTGCGGGCATGGCTGGCCCGCCGCGGTGTGCTGATCAGCCAGGACTGCGGTGTCACCAAGGGATATGAGCATCTGGATATCGCGTTCTGCTCGCAGGCTGCCGCCGGAGAGCCCGCTGAGAAGATCGCACAGGACGCGGTGGCCGGCGGGGCGCGGCTCGCGATCGTGACCTGTGGCGCGGACGGCAGCCTGGCCTTTGACGGCCGGACCTGGTGGCGCGAAAGCGCCGTTCCCGTCGAGACGGTGGATACGACCGGCGCGGGCGACAGCTATTCCGCGGGATTTCTGGACGCGAGGCTCGCTGGGGCCGATGTCGGCCAGGCGATGAAGGCCGGATCGGCGCATGCCGCGCGCACCTGCACCCACATCGGCGCCTGGCTCCAGGACCCGTTGCCGGTACCTGGCCCCACCGCGGACCGGTGACCGCCGGCACGGCCGTTGCGGCCTGACGTGCGAATGAGGTCCCACCGACAGAGTGAGACTCGTTCACCTGGCAGTCATCTGGCCAAGACGCGCTGGGGAGAGCAGTCCCGGCCGTCAGGCAGTCCCCGGCCGGTCAAGCTCTCGCAGGAAGGTCAGCATCTCGGCGCTGACCTCGGCCGGATGGCTCATGTTCGAGGCGTGCGTGCCGCCTTCGACGACCGCGAGCCGCGCGGGACCGCCCAGTCCGCCGCACAGTTCCTCGGCCTTGGCCAGGGGGATCGCGGCGTCGGCTGTGCCATGCACGATCAGCGCCGGGCAGCCGATCTCGCCAAGCCGCCCGGTGATGTCGTCGCGGTCCATCAGGCAGCGGAACGCGGGCGTGGCCTGCTCGATGCCGGTGGCGGCCCACTTGGCGTACCAGTCGTCCCACTGGCCAGGGCCCAGGATGATCGACGAGACAACTTCCTGGACGGGCCCGGGACCCTGCTCGCGCCAGACCTCATGCATGTGCTCGTAGGCCGGCGCCACAGCCGGGTCCTCCTGGCCTGCCTGGGTGTCGATCAGAATCAGCCCTCGCACCCGGCCAGGCGCGAGCAGCGCGGCACGCAGGCTGACGAACCCGCCCTGGGACATTCCGCCGAGCACGGCGCGCTGGACGCCAAGATGGTCGAGCAGCGCCAGCAGGTCTCGCGCCGAGTCCCAGTAGCTGAACGGTCCTCCCGCCGGAGTTCCGCCGTGACCGTTCTTATCCCAGCCGTGGCCGCGCTGATCCCATGTCACCACCCGGAACTCCGGCGCCAGCGCCTCTACCTGAGGCGCGAACATCGACTGGTCCATCAGGAACCCGTGGCTGAGCATGACGACCGGCCCGTCGCCACCAGTGTCGGCGTAGTTGATCTCGGTCCCGTTAAGAGCAGCATTCGGCATAAGCCGGAAGCTACTGCACCTGCGCGCCGCCCGGAAGTGCCTGGCTGGCGATGCGCTGCTGCGGCAGCGTGGAGTGAGGGGTGCTTGGTGGGTCAGGAGAGCACGCGCCGCCGGAAATTACGCAGCCCGATCGCCAGGAACGCGGCACCAAAGGCGAACACAACCGGATAGATGACGTAAAGGTGCATGTGCGGTGCCCTGGTGAACGCGGCCCGCATCCCCTCGTTCACGTAGATGAGCGGGTTGATCAGCACGATCGTC
>DATKRG010000037.1:0-13377 GCA_035532275.1 Streptosporangiaceae bacterium
ACCCGCCCGTCACGGCGGCGCGCAGGCGGTTGCGGCCGCGGCCGGCCACGGCGTGACCACCATGTTCACCCTGTCCGGCGGGCATGTCTTCCCGATCTATGACGGCGCGGTCAAGGCAGACCCGGCCATGCGCCTGGTCGATGTCCGGCACGAGCAGACAGCGGTGTTCGCCGCCGAGGCGACGGCGCGGCTCACCCGCCGCCCCGGCCTGGCCGTGCTGACGGCCGGCCCCGGGGTGACGAACGGGATCAGCGCGATCACCACCGCGCATTTCAACGGGTCGCCCGTGGTGGTGCTGGCGGGCAGGGCACCGGACCACCGCTGGGGTTCGGGCAGCTTGCAGGAGATCGACCACCCGCTGCTGCTCGGCCCGATCACCAAACGCGCCTGGACGGAGCATCAGGCCACCGGCGTGGGCGCCGCCGTCGACGAGGCGTTCCGGGTCGCCACGACCGCGCACCGGGGACCGGTGTTCCTCGACTTCGCGCTGGAGGCCCTGTTCGGCGAGGCCCCGGCCGCCCCGGCTGCCACCCCGGCGGCACCCACCCCCGGGCCGGACCCCGAAGCGGTGGACGCGATCGGCGGCCTGCTGGCGAGCGCCAGCCGCCCCGTGCTGGTGCTCGGCTCGGACGTGTGGATCGGCGGCGCGCAGGACAGTGCCCGGGCGGCCGCCGAGGAGCTCCGGCTCCCCGTGATCACCAATGGCCAGGCACGCGGCATCCTGCCGTCCGGCCATGAGCTGCTCGTCACGCGGGCGCGCTCGGTCGCGTTCCGGGAAGCCGACCTGGTGATCGTGGCCGGCACGCCGCTGGACTTCCGGCTCGGTTACGGGGAGTTCGGTGGCGGGAACGGCGCCCAGCCTGCCCAGGTCGTGCACGTGGCCGACGCCCCCGGCCAGCTCACCACCCACCGGCCGCTCGCAGCGTCCGCCGCCGGTGATCTGGCGGCGTTCTTCACGGCGCTGCCGGAGGCGTTCGGCCGGGCCTCCACCCGGCCCGGCGCGGCCGGGCCCGGGCGGCCCTGGGAGGTGTCCTGGCTGCCCCGGCTGCAGAGCGCCCGCGGCGAGGCGATGGCCGCCGACACCGCGCTGCTGGCATCGGGCGCCGACCCGATCCACCCGATGCGCGTGTACGGTGAGCTGGCCCGCCTCCTCGACGATGACGCCGTGGTGATCGGCGACGGCGGGGACTTCGTCTCCTACGCGGGCAAGTACCTGGAACCGCGGCGTCCTGGCGGATGGCTCGACCCTGGCCCTTACGGCTGCCTGGGCACCGGCCTCGGGTACGCGATCGCGGCCCGGATCGCCCGCCCCTCGGTGCAGGTGGTGCTGCTGCTGGGCGACGGCGCGGCTGGATTCTCCCTGATGGACGCCGACACCCTGGTGCGGCACCAGCTGCCGGTGGTCATGGTCTGCGGCAACAACGGCATCTGGGGGCTGGAGAAGCACCCGATGCAGTCCCTGTACGGCTACGACGTCGTGGCGGACCTGCAGCCCAGGTGCCGATACGACGAGGTGGTCCGCGCGCTCGGCGGCGCCGGGGAGATGGTCACCAGCCCGGACGGCATCGCTCCCGCCCTGGGCCGGGCCTTCGCCTCAGAGGTGCCCTACCTGGTCAACGTGATCACCGACCCGGCGGACGCCTACCCCCGCTCCACCACCGGCATCTGACCCGCCCTGTGGGCCGTCTCGCCAGCGGACAGGTCAGGACGGGTGATCGCCGCTGACCCGGGCCAGGAACGTCTGCCGGTCCACCAGCACCCGCTCCACGGTGCCAGCGCCCACCACGAGATCCCCGTCGTCCTCGTCGCCCTGCCGGGCTCCCCCGGGCGCGGCGCGGCGCCCGCTCTCGCGGGCGATGAAGCTGAACACCAGCCTCCGCCCGTCGACCTCGGTCAACTCCGCGTCCACCACCACCTCGGTCCCGACCGGGCTGGCCCGCCGGTGCTCCAGCGACGCCGACGTTCCCACCGAGGTCATGCCCGCTGCCAGATGCGGCGCGACCGCCGCCACGGCGGCCGCCTCGGCCAGTGCCAGCAGCCGGGGGGTGCCGAGGACCGGCACGTCGCCGCTGCCAGCCGAGATCGCGGTGTCCTCCTCGGTCACCACCGCCCTGACCGACGCCCGCTGCCCCGCCGCAACTCCCATGAGCCAACCCTAGATCCCCCGGACCCGCCCCGCCCGGCCCCGCCAACCCCAACGTTTCACGCGGGCCAGTCAAGATCACGATGGTCTTGTCCCGGTTTGCGGTCACCGAACCCATGAAACGTCGTCGTGATCATGCGTAGGCTAGCCGCCGATGGACGACAGCCCGGCTTTCTGCGACCACTGCGGCCAGCCTGCGGCGCCCGGCGCCGGCGCGCCGGGGACTGGCCATGACGGGTGCCGGGAGGCCAGGGCATTCGAGCCGCCGCGGTACTGCCCGCGCTGCGGCCGCCGGATGGTGGTCAAGGTGACCCCCACCGGCTGGTCCAGCCACTGCTCCCAGCACGGCCTCACCCAGAGCCCCGCCTGAAAACCTCAGGTAATGGTCGCGATGAGGTCGCCCTCCTGGACGACGTCCCCCTCGGCCACATGCAGCTTGGCCAGGGTGCCGGGGTCTTCGGCCAGGACGGGGATCTCCATCTTCATCGACTCCAGGATGACCAGGATGTCGCCGTCCTCGACCTGGTCCCCTTCGGTGGCCACGACCTTCCAGACGTTCGCCACCATTTCCGCGCGGACTTCGGCCACCCACGGCTCCTCTCCTTGGCCGGTGCGGCGTCCTGCCGGATGCCGCCGCCATCATTGTGCTGCCACCGCGGTCAGGGGCGAAGCCCCGCCACCACGGACGTGTCGTAGTCGCCGCTCATGAACGCGTCACTGGTGAGCAGTTCGGCGTGGAACGGCAGGTTCGTCTTCGGCCCGGTGAGCACGAACGCGGCCACTGCCTCCCGTGCCCGCTCCAGCGCCTGCTCCCGGCTCTGCCCGTGCACGCACAGCTTGGCCAGCAGCGGGTCGTAGAACGGCGTGACCTTGTTGCCCGCCTCGTAACCGGCGTCCACCCGGATTCCCGGGCCGTCTGGATGCTCCCATTGCGTGATCGCGCCGGGACTGGGCAGGAAGCGCACCGGGTCCTCAGCGTAGACCCGCAGTTCAAGTGCGTGCCCGTCATGCCGGACGCCCAGCGGGTCGAAACTCACCTGCTTCCCCGCGGCGACCAGGAACTGCTGCTCGACCAGATCGATGCCGGTGACCATCTCCGTCACCGGATGCTCGACCTGGAGCCGGGTGTTCATCTCCAGGAACACGAACTCCTGCGTCGCCACGTCGAGCAGGAACTCCACGGTCCCCGCGCCCAGGTAGCCGACTGCTTCCCCGGCCCGGACCGCCGCCGCGAGCAGCCGCTCCCGCACGGCCGGGCTGACACCGGGCGATGGGGTCTCCTCGGCGACCTTCTGGTGGCGCCGCTGGACGGAGCAGTCACGTTCACCGAGGGCAGCCACGCGACCATCGTTCAGCCCCATGATCTGGACTTCCACGTGCCGGGCGCGCTCGATGAACCGCTCCAGCAGGATGGCCGGGCTGCCAAAGAACCGCTCGGCGCGCGCCCGGGCGGTCTCGAACGCGGCCAGCAGCGCATCTGGGCCGGCGGCGGCGCTCATGCCGATCCCGCCGCCACCCGCCGCGGCCTTGACCATCACCGGGTACCCGATCCGCGCGGCCTGCGCCAGGGCGGCGTCGGCGTCGGCCACTGGCTCGGTGGTGCCGGCCGCCACCGGGACCCCTGCCGCCGCCATCAGGTTCCTGGCGTTGATCTTGTCGCCCATCTGCTCGATCGCCTGCGGCGGGGGGCCGATCCAGGTCAGGCCCTGGTCGAGGACCTGCTGCGCGAAGGTGGCGTTCTCGGACAGGAACCCGTAGCCGGGGTGGATCGCGGCCACCTTGGTCTGACGGGCGGCGGCGAGCACGGCGGCGGCGTCCAGGTAGCTGCTGGCCGGGGGTGGCGGGCCGAGCAGCACCGCCTCGTCGGCCTCCCGGACGAAGGGGAGGTCGGCGTCCGCCTCGGAGTAGACCGCCACGCTCCGGACCCCGAGCCGGCGGGCGGTGGCGATGACACGCCGGGCGATCTCACCCCGGTTGGCGACAAGCACAGACTCCAGCACGCAGCGCAGCTTAGTGCGTCCGGCCCGGCCAGCGAAGAGCCGCGCGGCTACGCTGCGCTGCTGGCCTACCGGTGACCAGCGTGGCGGCGGCCGGCCACCTTGGACAGTGCCTCCACCACGCCGGGGTCGTACTCGACCGCGGTGTCCAGCCGGAGCCGCTCCAGGGCGGTCGCGGCCCGGCCGGTGTCGGCCGAGGCGCCCACCAGGTCGTCAAATGCGTTGGCGGCCCGGATGATCCGGCTGCCGACCGGCGGCTCCCCGTCCGGGCCTCGCCATGCCCAGCCCTGGCAGCGCACGATCTCGGCCACCCGGTCCAGCACGCCTGCCTGCTTGATCACCGCGGCGCCCAGTTCCGCGATGCGGCGCTGGTCGTCTGGCGAGGCCAGGACGGTGGCACCGCCGGGAATGGGATCGGACAGCGAGAGCTGGCCGATGTCGTGCATGAGCGCGGCGTACTCCAGTTCCAGCAGGTCCGGCTCGCTCATGCCCAGCTCCCTGCCCACGGCCACCGCGAGCTGGCCCACCCGGTGGGCGTGCCCGTCCTCCACGTATCCGCCGACCTCGGTGACACGGGCCAGCGCCCGGACGGTCTGCAGGTAGGTGGCGCGGATTCCGGCGTAGCGGCGGAACGCGATCTGGGTGACCAGCAGCGGCGCGATGAACAGCGCCAGCGCCACCAGCCCCATCTCCTGCGCGGCGAAGGCGATCAGGATCGCGGTGGCGGCGACCGCCACCCCGAGCGGCAGCTGGACCCGCATCTCGTCCCACAGGGCGACCCCGAACCGTGCCCGCAGTGCGTCGGCCCGGATCAGCGCCCTGATCAGGCACTCGACCCACCAGCCAGCGACCAGCAGGATGGCCATCGCCGCCAGCGCGATTGCCCAGTCGCCGGCGATGGCGTGGATGTGGATGAGGGGACGGAACAGCAGCGCGACGCCGGCGACCGCGATCAGCCGGGCGGCCATCCCGGGCACCCCCGCCGGGCGGCCTGCCGCCAGGTGCGGCAGCGCGCCCACCGTCATGCCCGCGGCTGCCACGGCCACGACCTGCAGCGCCGGCTGGATGGCCGGCCGGGTGCCCACCTGGAGCAGCAGGGCGTACCCGAGGGCGCCGGCACTGCCGATCGGCGCCGCCTCGCGGTCGCCGGGCAGGGTGAGCCGCAGCAGCTCGCCCAGGGCGACCAGGGCACCGAACGCCAGGGCGACGCGGGGCTGCACGACGCCGGACGCGGCGGTCTGCGCGACCGCGGCGGCGACCAGCATGCCAGCCGCCGCGACCAGCAGCAGCTCGCCGGAGTCCATTGCCTGCCGCCACGTGCGGCCGGTCGCTGGCTGCCCGGTCATCTGGTGTCCCGCCTCAGTGGCTCTCGACCACCCGCAGCGGTGCTGTCGGGTCGTCGTGGTCCCGTGCGATCAGGCCGTCGGCGTAGTCCAGCAGCGCGGCCGGCTCGGGCCGTGGCCAGCCTTCGGCCTCCAGCGCCGCGACGAACGCGTCCACCAGCGCCGGGTCGAACTGGGTTCCCGACCATTTACGCAGGTCGGCGACGGCGTCTTCGAGCGTGCGCGCGCCCCGGTAGGAGCGGTTGGACGTCATCGCGTCGAACGCGTCCGCCACCGCGATCACCCGGGCGAACTCGGGGATCTCGTCGCCCGCCAGGCCCAGCGGGTAGCCGCGGCCGTCCATCCGCTCGTGGTGGTGCATGATGCCCGCCAGCGCCTCGTCCAGGAAGCCGATCTCCCGCACGATCTCCAGCCCCCGCATGGGGTGAAGCTGGATGGCGGCGAGCTCCTCCTCGGACAGCGGGCCGCTCTTCTGCAGCACCTTGGTCGGCACGCCCAGCTTGCCCACATCGTGGAGCATCCCGGCGTAGCGGATCGCCTCCACCCGGGTATCCCGCATGCCCACCACCCGGGCCAGCATGGCGGCACCCCGGGACACCCGCTCGCTGTGGCCGCGGGTATAGAAATCCTTGGTCTCGACCGCCTGGCACAGCGCGGCCATGGTGGCCGCGTAGGCACCCTCCTGTGCCGCGAACTGCCCCATGGCCCAGCGCGCGACGAACAGCGGCACCAGCACCAGGATGGCCGCGAACGGGCCCAGGCCCGACCATAGCGCTGCGATCAGCAGGCCGAGGGTGGCGTAGCCGAGGTCGGAGACGAGCAGCAGCGGCATGTTCAGGTCCACCCGGGCCTTGCGCTTCCTGGCCTCCGGCTCCCTGATCAGCATGAGCATGCCCCACAGCAGCCCGTAGTTGATCAGGACATGCACCATGGCCGCCGCGGCGAACGGCACGATGATGCCGGGGAACGCGTCCCGCATCTGCTTGCCGACCTGGCCACCGAGCGCCAGGTAGGCCTCGGCCGCCGCGTACGCGCTGAGGGCGTACATGGAGGCGTTGAATATCCGCTGGGTGAGCTGGAGCCCGCGCCGCACGCTCAGCAGCGAGGTGGCGCCCACCAGCACCGCGCCAGCCGGGCCGAGCAGCACGACCGCGGCCAGCGTCGCCGCCGAACTCGGCGACCATGCCGACTGCCGGGAGGTCAGGTTGGTGGGGGTCGAGTCGCAGACCAGGAACAGCAGGGCCAGGACAAGCAGGGCGATGGACCACGGGATGTCAGCGTCCCAGTCCGCGTCGCCGACGACTGCCCGGGTCAGGACGAGGATCGCCAGGGTGGCGACCCCGGCCACATACCACTTCGCGGGCGGCGCGAGCCTGCCCGCGGTTCCGCCTCGCAATCGGTGTGCGGCGCCGGTCACCATCCCGGTGCAATCACCCCCAGGTCACAGCACCCTGCCACTTCCAGCACACAGGGTAACCTGATCGACCCGATCCGCGTAGTCCTTGCGATCATCGTGAACACATAGTAAATCTCTCATCACGTACAGCGACCGACTTCCCTCTCAATCGCCAGGCCCATAGGTGCATCAAACGGCGCTTTGGTGCATCCAGAACCGCATCAGATGGGGGTCTGGTGTTGTGGGGGCCGCGGGGCGGCGACGGGATTGGCGCGATTGGGGCGGGGTGGCCGTGAGCGGCTGGTGGCGGTGCCGGGCTACTCGGCGCGGACCTCGGTTACCTCGATCTCGATCTCGATCTCGGCCTGCACCTGCTGGATCCGGGCCATCACCTTGGCCCGCAGCTCGCCCGGTACCGCGTCATATCCGCAGTACTTGTGCACCAGGTGCTTGACGACCTCTTCCAGGCCGTACTCCCGCAGGCACGGGCCGCACTCGTCGAGGTGCTCGCGGATCTTGGCGCAGTCGGGGGCGGCGAGCTCGCCGTCCAGATAGGAATAGACCCGGTCGAGCACCTCGGTACACGGCACGTCGTGTGGCTTCCCGCAGCTCATCTCGCGTCCTTCCCGGGCTCGCTCTCCACCGGTGAGACCTGCGGGGCGGCATCGGAAGCCACCCTGACCAAGCCGCTATCGGCCGCGTAGTCCTGGAGCATCTCGCGCAACTGCCGACGCCCGCGGTGCAGGCGCGACATGACTGTGCCGATGGGCGTGCCCATGATGTCGGCGATCTCTTTGTAGGCGAAACCCTCGACGTCAGCCAGGTAAACGGCGATCCGGAACTCTTCGGGGAGGGCTTGCAGCGCGCTCTTGACGTCGGAGTCGGGCAGCCGTTCCAGCGCCTCGGCCTCGGCCGACTTCAGCCCGGCCGAGGTGTGCGAAGCCGCCCTGGCCAGCTGCCAGTCCTCGACATCCTCCGCCCCGGCCCGCTGCGGCTCGCGCTGGCGCTTGCGGTAGGTGTTGATGAAGGTGTTGGTGAGGATCCGGAACAGCCACGCCTTGAGGTTGGTACCCGGCTGGAACTGGTGGAACGAGGCATAGGCCTTGGCGAAGGTCTCCTGGACAAGATCCTCCGCATCGGCTGCGTTGCGGGTCATCCGCATCCCGGCCGAGTAGAGCTGATCCAGGTATGGCAGCACGTCCTGCTCGAACCGCTTGCTCCGCTGCTCGAGTGTCTCAGGTACGGGACCCACCCCCTCGGATGACTTTGTCCCCGTGCGCCCACGGTAACCGCTTCGGCGGGAGGATACATGCCCGGCCCGGGCCGAACCGAAGGCGGCCGCTGCCGGTACGTCGTCCAGAGGCGGGTAGCTCGTGATGAACACGCCCGGTGCAACATGAGCCGCCGCGGCTTCATTCCGCTGGTGAATATTCCCTGTCCCGCGCAGACGACGCCAGTACGGGCAGGTCAAGTGAGGTGAGTCCGGCGTGGCGACGGGGAAGACCTCAGGGTGAGGGTTGCGCGGGAGGAGTCACCCCCGTGACACTCCGCCCCCGGCACTCCGGCACTGCGCCGGTCGTGGCCCGCGTGGCCCGCGGCGGATGGAGTCGAGGTGTCGGCATCGGCGGCCAGCCCCCTGGCAGCTCTGGGGCCGGGCTCGCTGGCTGGCTATTGGCGGTTCCAGCGGGCAGTGGCCAAGGCGCAGCTGGCGGCCTGGCTGCCCGCTTCCAGACGGGTGCTCATCGATATTTCCGGCCGGTACGCCAGCGGGTCGGCGCAGGCAGCGGCCTGCGGGCACACGGTGATCCGGGTCGTCCCGGCGGTACCGGCCCGCCGGCAGGCAGGCGGAGCGGGCGCCGGGGCGGCAGGCGGGGCCGGCGCCGGGGCGGCAGCCGGGGCCGGGACGGCGGACAGAGCCGGGGCGGCGGACAGAGCCGGGGCGGCAGGGGCGGCCGAGAGGGCCGGAGCGGGGGGCGGGGCCGGGAAGATCGTGCCGGTTGTCGCCGACCCGGCCAGCCTGGCCTTCCTCGCCGATGGCTGCGCCGACGGGGTCATCGCCGAGGACGGTGCGCTGTCACGGCAGCTGATGACCGAGGACCTGGCCGCCGAGATCGTCCGGGTGCTCCGCCCGGGCGGGGAGCTGCTCGTCTGCGTGGACTCGCTCGTGCTCGGGATGGCCATCCTCGCCGAGCAGCACCGCTGGGCACACCTGACCGATCTGCCGCACGCCGAAGTGGTGCTCATCCCGTGGCCCGACGGCACCATCACCCGCTGCTTCGGGGCCGGCCAGTTCCGGGACCTGCTGACCGAGGCAGGGCTGGAGGTCAGCTGGATCAAGCCGCGCACGGTGCTGTCGCCGTCCATGGTGGATCACGTTCTGCGGCACGACCCCGGCTCGATCGCACGGCTGGTCCGGGCCGAGCTGGCGGCCGGGCAGGAAGGATCGCCGGGGCACCTGCCGGCCGAATCGTTCGGTATCAGCCTGCTGGCCGCCGCCCGCAAGCCGCCCGGCCAGGCTCCCTGACAGCGGCCGGGCAGCGGCATCACTACCGGCCCCGGTCCCGCTTGGACTGGCATTTCACGCACCTGGCGGCCTCGGGTCTGGCGTCGAGCCGGCCCTCGGGAATCGGCGCGCCGCAATCGGCGCAGGTGCCATAGGTGCCGTGCTCGATCCGGACCAGCGCGTCCAGCACCGCCCGGCGCTGCAACTGCGCAGCGGCCAGCACCGCCTGCATCCGGTCGGTCTCCGACAAGGTGGTCCCCGCGTCCGCCGGGTCATGCGGGGAGTCCGCCCCCGCCTGCCCAGCCGGCTGTTCCCCCTGCAGCACCGTGATGGACTTGTCGAGTTCGCCGCGCATTTCCTCAAGACGCTTGCGCGCGGTGGCAGTGTCCACAGGGTCCTCCTTCTATCGGCAAGAGGGGAAGCAGAGCAGGGCTCCCAGGGATCTCCCGCCAGCTCCGGCCGACTCAGAACAACGTGAGCGGGGCGCTGGCGGGCTGGCGGCGGGTATCCGCGGCCCCAGGTGGCCGGGCCGCCATGACCCGCCCGGCCGGTGGGCCGGCGGCCGGTGGGCCGGCGGCCGGTGGGCCGGCGCCGCTGGCAGCATTGATGGCGGCAGCCCCGTCCTGGTGTGGCGGGCTGCCCGATCTCACACTGGCCTGCGGGTCGGCCATCTCCCCCCCGGCCTGCTCGGCGGTCTGCGGCTCGACCAGGGCGGGACCGTTGTTGCGCACGGCGTTGACGGCGGTGGAAACCGGATATGACGCGAGCCCGCCGGCCATCGCAGGCGCGAGCAGCGCGTGCAGATCGGCCCGGTCGGTATTGCCCGGATCGAGCCAGTCCGTCCACCGCCCCGGCTCGATCACCATCGGCATCCGGTCATGGATCTGACCGACGCTGTCCTGCGCCCGGGTGGTGATGATCGTGGCCGTCCACAGCCAGGCATTCGGGTGGTCATCGGGGTAGGACGCGTCCCGCCAGATCTCATACAGGCCGGCGAACGCGAGCACACCGCCGTCGTCGCGGTGAATGAAGTAGGGCTGCTTGCGCACCCGCCCGTCCTCGCGCAGCTGCTGCCATTCATAAAAACCGTCCGCGGGCAGCAGGCACCGGCGCCGGGTGAAGGCCTGCCGGAAAGCGGGCTTTGAGTCCACCGTTTCGGCGCGGGCATTGATCAGGCGGCTCCCGATCGAGACGTCCTTGGCCCATGACGGGACCAGGCCCCAGCGGACCACCCGCAGCTCGCGCGCCACTTCCAGCGGCGGCGCGTCCCCGTGCCCACGGCTGCCCCGGGTGAGCACCGCGTAGACGGATTTGGTCGGGGCGACGTTGTAGTCGGGCTCCAGCGACTCGGTCACGCGGTCGCGCTCGACCCGGAACTCAGCAAGGAGTTCCTGGCGCTTGCGCGCAGAAGCGAACCGGCCGCACATGTCATCACCCTGTCGCCGCGTGGCAGACACAAGAAGTACACAGAATGTGCCTTTTCATAGCCACGATCCTGGTTTGCCAAACCTCGGCCGGCGCTCCAGTGGCCGGCCGGCCCAGCGGGATGGAGTTCTTCCCCGCTGGCGACGATCCACTCCGAACCCGCGCTACCAGCCATGCCAGGCCGTTACCCAGGGCAGACGGCCGCCGGTGCGCAGGCCCCGTTCGCAGGCCCGTGCACAGGCCCCCGGGCAGGCCGGTGCGCAGCAGGGGGGCGGGCACGGGCACATGCCCTACGCTCGCAGGCATGGACATATACGAGCCGCATGGCGACGCCGCGCCGCCGTGGCCCCCGCCCGCCGCGGCCGGCCCGGTCAGGGCGCGGCTGCGGCTGCCTGGCTCCAAGTCCATGACCAACCGGGCGCTGGTGCTCGCCGCGCTCGCCGACGGGCCCAGTGCCGTCAGCAACCCGCTGCGGGCCAGGGACACCCTGCTCATGGCCCGGGCGCTGGCCGCGCTCGGCGCCACGATCGAGACCGGCGCCCCGCCCGGGACCGGCACAGCGCCCGGGACCGGCACAGCGCCCAAGCCCCGCACCGCACCCGGGACCTGGCGGGTGACGCCGGGCCTGCCGGCTGGGAACACCCGGGTCGATGTGGGCAACGCGGGCACGGTGATGCGCTTCGTCCCGCCCGTGGCCGCACTGACCTGCGCCACCGTGGAGTTCCACGGGGACGCCCGGGCCTCCGAGCGCCCGGTCGGCCCGATCCTGGCCGCCCTGCGCGAGCTCGGTGCGATCATCGACGACGGCGGGCGGGGGGCCATCCCGTTCACCGTCCGCGGCACCGGCTCGCTGGCCGGCGGGGTGGTCACTCTCGACGCGTCGGCCTCGTCCCAGCTGGTCTCCGGGCTGCTGCTCGCCGCCCCCCGCTACGACAAGGGGGTGGAGGTCCGCCATCGCGGCCCCCGGGTGCCCTCGGCCCCGCACATCGAGATGACCGTCCAGATGCTGCGTGCCGCCGGGGCCGAGGTGGAGACCGCCAGGACGGGGCGGGACCAGCCCGGCAGCGGGGACGCGGCGGACACCTGGCGGGTCCATCCGGGGCCGATCAGGCCCGGGACGCTCGCGGTGGAGCCCGACGTGGTCAATGCCGCCCCGTTCCTGGCCGCCGCGGTGGTCACCGGCGGGACGGTCACGATCAGGGACTGGCCGGGCCAGACCACCCAGCCGGCCGGCCAGTTGCTGGAGCTGCTGACCCGGATCGGGGCCCGGTGCGAGAGCACCGCCGATGGGCTGGCCGTCACCGGCACCGGCGCCGTCCACGGCCTCGCCGCCGACCTCGGCGACATGCCCGAACTGGCCTGCGTGCTGGCGGCGCTCGCGGCGCTGGCTGATTCCCCCTCCACGCTCACCGGCGTCGGGCACATACGCCAGCAGGAAACCGACCGGCTCGCGGCGCTCGCCACGCAGATCAACGGCCTCGGCGGCGATGTGACCGAACTTCCCGACGGCCTGATCATCCGGCCCAGGCCGCTGCACAGCGGGGTCTTCGCCAGCTACGACGATCACCGGCTGGTGATGGCCGCGGCGGTGCTCGGGCTGGCCGTCCCGGGTGTCACCGTGCCGAACGCGGCCACGGTCGGCAAGACGTTCCCCGAGTTCACCAGCCTGTGGTCGGCCATGCTGGAGGGCGGGCCCTGAGCACCAGGGCCGGCCATTCCAGGCTGGACGAGGACGATGTGCGGGTCCGCCCGGGACGAGGTTCCCGGCCCCGCACCCGGCGGCGCCCGGCCCACGAGGGCGCGGTCGAAGGATTCGTGGCCGCCGTCGAGCGCGGCAGGTACGGGGTCCTGGTCGATGGCCGCCCGGTCACCGCCATGGCGGCACGCGAGCTCGGCCGCCATGGGGTGGTGGTCGGCGACACGGTCGCGCTGGCGGGTGACACCTCCGGTGCGCCCGGCACGCTGGCCCGGGTGGTCCGGGTGGCGCCACGCGCCACGGTGCTGCGGCGGTCGGCCGATGACACCGACCCGGTGGAGCGGGTGATCGTCGCCAATGCCAGCCAGCTGGTCATCGTCTGCGCGCTGGCCGACCCGCCACCGCGGCCGCGGCTGATCGACCGCTTCCTGGTCGCCGCCTACGACGCCGGGCTGACGCCGCTGCTGTGCCTGACCAAGGCCGATCTGGCCCCGCCCGACGACCTGCTCGCCGCGTACGGGCCGCTGGGCACGCCGCACGTCGTGATGGGCCGGCCGATCACCAGGGCCACGCTCACGCCGCTGCGCGAGTACCTGACCGACCGGATCAGCGTCCTGGTTGGTCATTCGGGGGTCGGCAAGTCCACCCTGGTCAACCACCTCATCCCGGACGCGGACCGGGCGGTGGGTGAGGTCAGCCCGGTGACCGGCCGGGGCAGGCACACCTCGTCGTCGGCGGTGGCGCTCCCGCTGCCAAGTGGCGGCTGGGTCATCGACACGCCCGGCCTGCGCGGCTTCGGGCTGGGGCACCTGGCACCCGACCGGGTGGTGCGCGCCTTCCCCGACCTGGCCGGCGGGGTGGCCGCGTGCCCGCC
>DATKRG010000038.1:0-2697 GCA_035532275.1 Streptosporangiaceae bacterium
CCACTTTGCTGTCCATCAGGTTCCCTACGTCACTGCCGCCAAGCGGGGGCGCACCCACGGTGGCGATCTCCGCGATCGTCGGCGGCGGCGCCGGCAACATCGACATCTTCGGCATCACCTCAGCCGCCCCTGCCGTGGTCCTGCTGCACGACGGCCTGGCCGCCAACAACCGGCTCCTGGCTGTGATCGACATCGCCGCCGCTGGGCAGACCGACGGGACCACCGGCGGTGACGGGGTGGACGTCACCGCCGGGATCTTCATGGAGGTCGTGACCGGCAGCGTCGAGGGCGTCGTCTACGCCGACCTGGAATGAGATAGGAGCAGCCTGGCATGACGACGCCCGCGCTGGAGATCCGCTACTTCGCGGCCGTCATCCCCGCCGGCACACCGCTCGCCGTACCTGTCCTGGTGGACATCGGGTTCCCGCCACGTGAGGTCACCGCGATCACCTGGCGGGTGCCGCCCGGCCCGTCCGGGCTGACGGGCTGGCGGCTGTCAATGGGCGGCGTCCAGGTGCTGCCCACCAACCTGGGCTCATGGATCGTCACCGACGACGAGCGTGACACCTGGCCGGTGACCGGCCTGCCCGACAGTGGCGCCTGGCAGCTGGCCGGCTACAACACCGACATCTATGATCACACCGTCTACCTGACATTCATGCTGGACCTGCCGGGCGGTGCCGCCGCCGCCGTCGCGGCGCCAGCCGTGGAGGCGGCGACAGCCAGCATTCTGTCCCTGGCCGGAGGCGGCAGTGGCTGACATCTACACCCTGATCCTCGACAAGCTCGGTGCGCCCCGCAACGCCATCAACTATGCGGCGCTGCAGTACTGGGCTGCGTCGGAGGGCATGCCGGCCTGGGAAAACAACCCGCTCGCCACCACCTACGACTGCTGCGGCGGGTATGTGGTCAACGGCGTGGGAGTGAAAGCGTACCCGTCGCCGGCGGCCGGCGCGGACGCCACTGTCGCCACGCTGCGGCTTGCCGCCTACCGGCAGGTGGTGATCGCGTTTCAGGCGGGCCGGTCGCTGGGCACCATCTGGGAGGCGGTTAACCGGTCGCCGTGGTGTGGCGGCTGCCAGGCCGGCAAATACCCTGTCGTGCTGTACAACCATCTCGGCCAGCCTCCGCCGCCTGGCGGTGGCGGCGGCGGCGGGGGAGGCGGCGGCGGGGGAGGCGGGCCACCACCGCCACCAGGCGGCAACCCGACCGCGGGTCCAGCCTGGGCCGAGATGCAGGCATGGTGGCGTGCTTTCGGTTACGCCACCGAACCATTCCAGAAAGCCATGCACGCCCAGATGACAGCTATCCAGAAATCGGCCAGGAGAGTGATGAGCAAATGACCATGCCAGCAGGCCAGACCATACCTGAATGGCACGTGACCGGTGTGACATCCGGGCAGTACCAGACTGATGCAACCGGGAACGCCGTACCCGGCCACGTCGTCCACTTCGCCTTTGCGGACGGCACCGCAAGCCAGGTGTTCATCCCGGACACGCAATGGAACCTGGGAGGCGCCCAGCCGGTCATCGAGCAGGCCGTCAGCAGGACCGCAGCCATCCGGTACCTGTCCGGGGGAAGCAGCTGACCATGCACCCGGCAGCGTTCATCGAGGTCGAGGCGGTACCAGAGATAGCACTGCTGTCCCTGGCCATCCTCACCATTATTATCCTCGGCGAACTGTGGCTGATGGAATATGTGTTCTCGCGGACGTTCGCGCGGATACCGGTCGTCGGCGGGCCACTCGCCCGCTATTTCACGGCAGGTATCCGCTGGGCACGCGGCGTGCTCCTGGCCACCCTGCACGGCACGCTGTGGGCAGCAGGCAAGATCTTCCGGGCCACCGCCGCGTTCATGCGCAACATGGTGCAGGACGCCCGCGACACATTGAGCGTGCTGGACGGTGCGATGACCCACACCGTCGATGTGATCATCCCCCGGGAGATCGGTGCCGTCCGGGGATTCGCGCTCAGGCAGGCGAACAATGCGCTGGTCACCGCCCTGGAGTACGCACGGTCGGTGCGGCAGGACGCGCAGGCGTGGTACCGGCAGGGCCTGGCCTACACAGATGTGCAGGTGAAGTCGGCCACCCAGACAGTCCTGGGCATCCTCACCAGCGTCACTGCCACCCTGTCCGCGCGGATCACCGCCGCCCGCGCTGACGCCCGGGCATGGGTGGACGCCGCGACCGCGCGCGCTGACCGCCAGTTCAGGCAGGCCGAAGCGGACGCGGCTGTCTTGGCTAAACAAGCTGAGCAAGCGGCCATCAAGACAGAGCAGGCCGCGGTCGACGGGCAGGCCCGGGACGCGTGGGCGCCGGTGTGGGCCGGGATCGTGACCGGCGTCGCTGGCGCCATCAGCGTCGCGGGCAGCGACTTTCCCGCGATCACCCGCCAGCTGCAGGCCATCGCCACGCAGGCGCCGGCGACGCTCGCGGAGGCCGAGACCGCCGCTGCGTCCGCGATCCCGCCGATGATGACCGCCCTGGAAGAGTGTGTGCTGCCCGGCTGCCGCGACCTCGGCCCGCTGCGCACCCTCATGAGCCAGCTGGCCGATGCCCTGTTCGCCGCGCTGCTGCTGGCCTGGGTCGTGCAGATGATCACCGACCCGCAAGGGTGGGCACAAGAGACCTATGACGCGTTCGGCCCACTCATCGACGGTGAGCTGGCCGTCGTCCGCGCCCTGGCAGGCATCTGA
>DATKRG010000039.1:0-12695 GCA_035532275.1 Streptosporangiaceae bacterium
GCTCGGCGTGCTCCCGTCCCTCCCTGGCCAGCGCGATGGCGAGGTCGTATTCACCCGCCCAGCATTCGAGGGCCGCGAGGTGCCCCAAGGTGATGGGCAGCGCGCTGTCGTCCCCCTCGTCGACGGCGCAGGCTCGCATGATCTCCAGCCAGGCGCGTGACTCCTCGAAGCGGTCAACAACCTTCAGGTACATGCCAAGGCCGAGACCGGCCCGGTCGCTGATTGGGACCGGCTCCGCCTGCGCCTGCAGGGCCACGGCGCGCTCCAGAGTCAAGACAGCGAGCCCGCGCCCCAGCCGAAATCGGTGCATGGCTACGTTCGTCAGCGCGTTCGCCAGCAGGCCGCCTGGCGGAGCGGTCATGGTCTCGAGCAGCTCCACCGCCGCCTCAGCGTGGAGCAGGTCGGCAGCGGCCCCGGACGGGCTCGTCTCGGCGAACGTGGCATGGCTGCGGGCCAGCAGCAGCGTGTCCTCACCTGCCTCGGCGAGTGCCTGCTCGCACCAGCGCGCGACGGTCGCGTCTCCGCTCTCCCAGGACGCGATCGACGCGCCCAGCAGCAGTGCGTCCACCCGCGCAGGTCCCGGCGGTGTCGCATCGAGCCCGACTGCCAGCAGCGCTCGCGCTCGTGCCGGGTCACCGAGAAGGAAGAGGTACCGCGCCGCGTCAACAGTCCGGCGCAGCTGGCCGCCCGGGTCGCTGGCCGGCGTCCGGCTGAGCGCCAGCTGGGCGAGCTCGGCGGCAGCGTCGATGCTGCCACGCCGGCGGGCGTGCCGGGCCGCGGAGTCGAGAGCGGCCGCGACGGCGGACGACGGCTCGCCCGAGCCCAGCGCGGCGTGCCGAGCGTGCTCCTCGGGATCGGTCACCGTCGCCGCCAACCGCTCGTGCAGCGCCCGGCGAGCCGCCAGGCTCAGGTCCGCGTATGGGATCGACGCGATCAGCGGATGTGTGAAACGGACCCGCTCACCGTCGACCTCCAGGACGCCTGCCGCGACGGCTTCTTCCAGGCATCGCGCGGCCACAGCAGCATCCCCCGCCGCATCGGCCACGGCAGTCACCGTGGGTTGCGCGAGCGCAGCCGTCAGCAGCAGCGCCTCGCGTGTCTTCGGTGCGAGCCCGCGCAGCCGCTCAGTGACCAGGACCCTGAGGTCGGCCGGGACCGGGAGGGGATCAGACGCAGAGGGCTCGGCGCCTCGGCGTTGCAGCGCCCGGGCCATCTCCAGGCACATCATCGGGTTCCCGCCAGTGGCGCGGTGCAACCGGGTGAGCGTTGGCCGAGCGAGCGTCTGGCTCAGCCTGGTCTGGATGATCCGCTGCATGATGCCGACGCTCACCGGATCCACCACGAGCTGCTCGCCCGGCAGTCCCAGGTCCGATGTGATTTCGGCGCTGCCCGTGCGGAGAGACGTGATCAGCCGCACCGGTTCCTGGTCCAACCGCCTGAGCGCGAAGGAGAGAACGCTACGGGAGCTGGTGTCAAGCCACTGGACGTCGTCGACGGCAAGCAGGAGCGGCCCAGACCGGGCGAGAGCGCGAAGCACTCCAAGCACCGCGACCCCCACGACCCTGCTGCCTGGCTCACGGCCGCCATCACCGGAGATAAGCAGAGCAGCGGACAGCGCGCCTTGCTGGACGGCGGGCAGAGCCGCCAGCTCCGACGGGTCCAGCCCATCGAACAAGTCACCGAGACCTGCGAAGGACAAGGCAGCATCCGACTGGCTGCACCGGCAGGTCCGCACCGCGACGCCCGCAGCCTCAGCATCCAGCAGGGCCTGCGCCCAGATCGCCGTCTTGCCGATGCCGGCATCCCCCGCGAGGGTCAGCGACGCCGGTCCATCGGCGTGGTCGCCCACGAAACGTCGCACGACCGCAAGTTCCGCTTCGCGACCAACGATCGACCCTCGGACAGGCCTCACAAAGCCGCCTCCGCGGTGTCGGCGGCACGGACCCGCAGCCCAGTGCCTCAGGCGAGACGCTACCGCAGCGCCCTGCTGGGGCAGCACGCGCTCAGCGTCACAGGGCGCTGGTTTCAGGCCGGTGGCACGCTTCGCTCCCCGGCCCCGTCGCGGCTGGCGAGCAGCTGGCGGTATGCGCTGGCGTATACCGCAGCGGCTGCGCTGGGGGTGTATTGCCGGGCATAGGCCCGGCCCGGGCCGGGGTCGGGGTGCTCGCCGCCCAGGACGCGCGAGAGGGCCTCGGCGAGGGCGCGGGGGGCCTCGGGCGGGATGAGGACGCCGCGGCCCTCGCCCAGGGTCCGCACCAGGCCGTCGACCGCCGTCCCGACGACCGGGACTCCGAGGCCCAGGGCCAGCATGGCGCTTTGCGACCACGACTCCTCCCGTGAGGGCACGACGTGCACACTGGCCCCTGCGATGTAGCGGGCCGGCTCATAGGACCATCCTGGAAGATGCACGACAGCTTCCAGCCCGCGGGCCCGGACCAGCCGGATCAGCGCGTTGCGCAGCGGGCCGTCACCGACCAGGTAGGCGGGCGGCGGCGCGTGCATAAGGGCGAGCGCCTCGACGAGCACATCTGGTGCCTTGTCGCCACGGAGCCGCCCGGCGAAGGTCAGCCGCGGCGAGGGGAGTCCCGGCAAGGGCGCGGCGGACAGGCCTTCCAGCGACGAGCGCCCTTCGCGCAGCCGGCCGTCGTCCAGGCCGATCCGCACCGCCCATGCGCGGACCGCCGGCCCATGAGCGAAGAACATGTCGACCCGCCGTGCCGCATCCCGGGCTTGCGGCGTGTGGTCGCCGCGTGGCCAGGACATCTGGTTGTGCTCGCTGGCCACAAGCGGCACATGCGGCGGCAGGGCCCGTGCCGCGGCCCACCAGGCGCCCACCATATGGGCGTGCACCAGGCTGGCCTGAGCGAGCCGGGGGCCAAGCCAGTCGGCGAAACCGGGCGCGGGCGTCCACTGCAGGCTGTCGGGAGCCAGGGCGTCGGTTACCCGGTAGGCGTCCGCAGGCAGGCCGTAGCGGGCGGCAAGCTCCAGCCCCGGTGGGGTCGCGTCACCTGCGAGCAGGGTCGTCGCGACGCCATGCCGGCGCAGCGCCATCGACAGCCGCAGCGCGGACAGCTGCGCCCCGCCGGGTTCCAGCGTGCCCAGGATCCGGACAACCCTCACCCGGCCTCCCGTCCCGGCGCCGCGGCAGCCCATCTGGCGCACCGCACATGCCCCGCCTGCCTCCTGCGACACCAAAACCAGGGCGGAGCCCGCCACTCCCGGCGCGCGGACGAACCCATGAAGCGACACCAGCAGGCCCCGCCCCGGAGCGGCCCTCGCCCGGCAACCATCATGATCAATGACTCAGTAATGTGCCACCGCGAGCTCGCTGCCCGCTCAGCCGGGCCACGCCTACCTTGCCCGTGACGACCCGCGCTGCGTCACGACGTCGAACGGTGACCTGATCGTCGCCGTCAGCCCAGGCCCCGAAGGTACCCGGCCGGGACCAAGCGCGGCCGCTTCGTGTCCTTGGTCACCGACACCGGTCACCTTCCGAGCCTTGAGAGTACGGCAAACGTCGTCAAGCCGGTCCGGGATCAACCTTTGAGGCCGCGCGTGCAGCCCGCAGGGGTTCCAAATCCCCTCAGCTCCACCTGCTGATCTGCGGTGACCACCGCGGCCGGCTGGTCTGGGCCGATGTCCCCTGGGGTGACGCGGGCGCCGCGGAGCCCGCGTCACCCCAGGGCCCGTACGAGGCGGCGATCCGCGACGCCAGCGATGCGCTGACGAGCCGTTTCGCAGGCGCGGTGATCTGGTTCGGCCTGTCGGCCCTGCAATGGTGGGCGCTGGCACAGGACGGCCTGGTGACCGCCCCGACCGCCCGGGCGGTGATGCGGGTCCATGACTACGGCGGACTGGGAACGGGTCACGCTGGCCGGCATCCTGGCCGGCCCGGCGTGGCGTCAGGTTGCCACATTGTCAGGTAACCGTGAGCTGTCGCGGCGCACGCGGTCACGGGCTGCGGCGATGGCTGCCTGGCCGAGGCTGATCCCGCCGTCGTTGGGCGGGACCCGCGAGTGCGCCAGGACCCGGAACCCGCCCTGTTCGAGCAGGGTGGTCACGGTTTCCAGCAGGAGCAGGTTCTGGAACACCCCGCCGGACAGGGCGACAGTGCCCAGCCCGGACCGCTCCCGCAGCAGCACGCAGCACTGCACCACGGCCGCTGCGAGCCCGTGGTGGAACCGGGCCGCGATGACCCCTGGGCTGACTCCGGCCAGCAGGTCCGTGGTGGCCGCGCGCACCAGGTCCGTTCCGCGCACCAGCAGGGGGCTGCCGCCGGCGATGGACACGGGGTAGGCGCCGCGTTCGGCAGGGTCGGCCCGCTGCTCCAGTTCGATAGCTGCCTGGCCCTCGTAGCTGATGGTGTCCCGCACCCCGGCCAGGGCGGCGACCGCGTCGAACAGCCGCCCGGCACTGGAGGTGACCGGTGCGTTCACACCGTGGCGTGCCATGGTGACGACCGGCGGCCACTGCGCCGCGTTCCGCTGCGCCACCGCCAGCCCGGCGGGCAGGTCGCTGCCGTAGGCCGCATCCAGGTAGGCGGCCGCCATCCGCCACGGCTGCCTGATCGCGGCGGCGCCGCCCGGCATCGGCACCGGCTCCAGGTGCCCCGCGCGCTCGAAGCCCGCCAGGTCGGCGAGCAGGAACTCGCCTCCCCAGAGGGTGCCATCGAGGCCGAAGCCGAGGCCGTCCAGGGCCACCCCGATGACCGGCCCCTCCTCCTCGTTGTCGGCCAGGCACGACGCGATGTGGGCATGGTGGTGCTGAACCCCCACCAGTTCCACGCCGTCCAGGTCCAGCGCGTACTTGGTGGACAGGTACTCCGGATGCAGATCATGCACAACGACCTGCGGGGTGATGCCGAACAGCCGCCGGAAATGCTCGATTCCCTCGGTGTAGGACCGCAGGGTTTCGTAGTTCTCAAGGTCGCCGATGTGATGGGAGACGAACGCCCGGTTCTCCGCTGCCAGGCAGAAGGTGTTCTTCAGCTCCGCGCCACAGGCAAGCACCGGCCGGGGAAAGTGCCCGCGCACGGTGAGCGGCTCCGGTGCGTAGCCACGGGACCGGCGCAGCATCGTGCCCCGGCCCCGGTGCGGCCGCACCACCGAGTCATCGGTCCTGATGTGGATGCCCCGGTCATGGGTGAGGAAGGCATCGGCGATACCGGCCAGCCGGGCGAAGGCGTCCGCGTCCGTAAAGGCGATGGGCTCGTCGGAGACGTTCCCGCTGGTCAGCACGATCGGCCGGCCGAGTTCACGGAGCAGCAGGTGGTGCAGGGGCGTGTAGGGAAGCATGATCCCGAGCTGGCGGTTGCCTGGCGCGACCGCATCCGCGACCGGCGCACCGCAGCGCCGGGGCAGCAGCACGATCGGCCGCCGGGGACTGTCCAGCAAGATCTCGCCGGCCTCGTCCACCTCGCACAGCGCCCGCGCCGCCGCCACATCGGCGACCATGACCGCGAACGGCTTGTCCTCCCGGTGCTTGCGCGCCCGCAGCGCCGCCGCGGCTTGTTCGCTGCCCGCGTCCACCGCCAGGTGGTACCCCCCCAGTCCCTTGACCGCGGCCACCTCACCCGCGGCCAGCCGCCGCGCCGCCTCGGCCAGCGGCTCCCCCGTGACCTCAGCTCCCTGCGCGTCCAGCAGCCGCAGCCGCGGCCCGCACACCGGGCAGCACACTGGCTGGGCGTGGAACCGCCGGTCCGCCGGATCGTGATACTCCGCCGCGCAGGCCGCGCACATGGCGAACGCTGCCATGGTCGTCAGCGGCCGGTCATAGGGCACGCCGGTGACGATGGTGAACCGCGGCCCGCAGTTGGTGCAGTTGATGAACGGGTACCGGAACCGCCGGTCCGCTGGGTCTGCCAGTTCGGCCAGGCAGTCCGCGCAGGTCGCGCTGTCGGCGGTGACGAGGGCCCGCCGCCGCCCGGTGCCGTCGCTGGCGGCAATGGTGAACCCCGAGGCTCCGTTAGGCGCAATGGTGGTGGTGGTGACCCGGTCCACCCGGGCCAGTGGCGGCGCCTGCGCCGCCAGCAAACCCAGGAATTCCTGAACGCATGCTGCGGTGCCCTCTACTTCCGCGAGCACGCCGGCCACGTCGTTGCCAACCCAGCCGGACAGGCCCAGCCGGGTGGCGAGGCAGTACACGAAGGGCCGGAACCCCACCCCCTGCACCACTCCCTCGACCCGGACCGAGTACCGGATGGTGGCCGTCACGGGCCGGCCTTCAGCCCGGCGCCCGCGAGCCGGCTGTTCGTGGCCATGAGCTGCCAGCGCGTCCAGTGCCGCAGATCGGCGAGGTGGACCGGGCTCAGCCGCTCGCACGCCCAGTCCCAGTGCAGCGCCAGCCAGTCACCGGGCCCGGCGTCCGGCACGAAGCTGACGCCGTCAACAGCGATGCGGACCCGTTCCTGGGTGGGGGCCGACAGCCCCAGCCGGCTCCCGTCCCAGGTGAGATGGCGTGAGGAGACCACGACATGGTCCTGGTCCCGGGTGATCACCCGGCCCCACCGGATGCGGCACATGTCCAGCACCCGCAGTGGGTGCTCTGGCCGGCCGGCCGCGAGCAGCCTGCTCCACGGGTACACCCCCAGCACGTGGAAGGCGTGGGTCGCCGTCACCTCGGGGAGCAGGTCATCGGTCAGGTGGGCCCAGTAGTGCCCGGCCTGCGGTCCGATCACAGCGAGCAGCCGGGCACCGAACGCGGCCCGGTCCGCCTGGCGCAGCAGCGGCCCGCCGGTCCAGTAGGCACGCACGACGCGCTGGTCCAGCGGATCGTCGAGGCCGGCCAGTTCTGCGAGGACCGCCAGGTACGGCCAGGCCCCGTGGAAGCGCTTGGCGATACCGGTGATGCCGGTGCCGGTGATGCCGGTGGCCGCGAGATCGAACAGGGCGGCCGCGTCGGCTGGGCCACAGTAGCCCAGCTCGTTCGGCGCGAAGGCATACCGGGCGAACAGCCGGGCTCCCCCGGTCACGGCCTGCCCTGCTGGCCTACCAGCAGCGCGGTCTCGCGGTGCAGCCGGCCGAACTCGTAGTAGGCCGCGCACGCACCCTCGGGCGACACCATGCAGGTGCCGATCGGCGTCTCCGGGGTGCAGGCGGTGCCGAAAACCTTGCATTCCCAGGGCTTGATGACACCTTTGAGCACTTCACCGCACTGGCAGGCCTTCGGGTCGGCGACGCGCACGCCTGGCATGCCGAAGCGGACTTCGGCGTCGAAATCAGCATAGCCGCCGTTGAGCTTCAGCGCGCTCTGCGAGATGAAGCCAAGCCCCCGCCATTCGAAATGCGGCCGCAACTCGAACACCTGCGCCATAAGCGCGAGCGCCTGCGGGTTGCCGTCGTCCCGGACGACCCGGCGGTACTGATTCTCGACCTCGCAGCGTCCCTCCCGGATCTGGGTGAGCAGCATGGCGACCGCGGCCAGGATGTCCAGCGGCTCGAACCCGGCCACCACGACCGGCTTGCCGTACACCTCAGGGACGAACCGGTAGGGCCGGTTGCCGACCACCGTGGACACGTGCCCGGGCCCGATGAACCCGGACAGGCGCAGGTCGGGAGAGTCCAGGATGGCCTTGATGGGCGGCACGATCGTGACGTGATTGCAGAAGACGCTGAAGTTGGTGATGCCCATCTCGCGCGCCCGGATCAAGGTCACGGCGGTGGACGGGGCGGTGGTCTCGAACCCGACCGCGAAGAACACGACGGGCCGGCCGGGGTTGTCCACGGCCAGCCGCAGCGCGTCCAGCGGCGAGTACACGAAACGCACGTCGGCACCGCGCGCCTTGGCCTGGAGCAGGCTGCCGCGGCTGCCGGGCACGCGCATCATGTCCCCGAAGGAGGTGAAGATCACATCGGGCTGTTCGGCGAGCCACATGGCATCGTCCACGCGCCCCATCGGGATGACGCAGACCGGGCAGCCGGGCCCGTGCACGAGTTCGATCCCGGGCGGCAGCAGGTGCTCGATGCCGTGCCGGTAGATGGTGTGGGTGTGACCACCGCACACCTCCATGAACTTGAACTGGCCGTCGCCGGCCAGGTCGCCGATCGCGGCGACCAGGGCCCGCGCCGCGGCCGGGTCACGGAACTCATCGATGAACTTCATGTGCTCTCCTGCTGGGAGGCGATACCAGTGGAGCCGAACGCGTCAAGCTCGTCGTCATAGGCCCGGCCCATCCGCTTCATGGCGCGCAGCGTCATTTCTGCCTCCTCCTCGTCGATCTTGGCCATCGCAAAGCCGACATGCACCAGCACCCAGTCGCCGGCCGCCAGCGGCTCCGGGTCCAGCAGCCGGACGCTGATGACCCGCTGGACTCCGTTCACGTCGACCTTCGCCAGGTGCTCGGCCGGGTCAGTGAAGGTCACGACCTGGCCGGGGATGCCCAGGCACATGGCTTGCTCCTCTCCGCGGATGGGGTGGTGCCGGTCAGCAGATCCTGGGCAGCGGGTCGCCCACCAGCATGTCGACGATGCGGGTGCCGCCGAAGAGCGTACGCATGGCCACGATGCCCCCTGGCTGCGCGGCGACCTCGCCGATGACCGCGGCGTCCCGTCCCAGCGGGTGCGAGCGCAGCGCGGCCACCGCGGCCTCGGCCTCGCCCGGGGCGACGACGGCGACGAACTTGCCTTCGTTGGCCACGTAGATCGGGTCGATCCCGAGCAGCTCGCAGGCGCCCCGTACGGCCGGCGCCACCGGCAGCAGCGACTCGTCGAGCACGACGGCCAGGCCGGTGTCCTGAGCGAGCTCGTTGCAGACGGTGCCCAGCCCGCCGCGGGTGGGATCGCGCATCCAGCGGGTGCCAGGGGCAGCCGCGAGCAGTCCCTCGGCCAGCCCGTTGACGGGCGCGGTGTCCGACCTGATGTCGGCTTCCAGGGCCAGGTTGCCCCGGGCCAGCATGACCGCCACGCCGTGATCCCCCAGCGTGCCCGACAGCACGATCCGGTCTCCCGGGCGGACCCTGCGGGCTGACAGTTCCCGCCCAGCCGGGATCAGGCCCACCCCGGCCGTGGTGATGTACAGCCCGCCGGCGGCGCCCTTCTCGACCACCTTGGTGTCGCCGGTGACCAGCGTCACGCCCGCACCGGCTGCCGCTGCCGCCATGTCCCCGGCGATGTCGCGCAGCTGGGCGATGGGCAGGCCCTCGGTGATGATGAACGCCGCGGACAGCCACTGCGGCCTGGCGCCGGTGACGGCCAGGTCGTTGACGGTGCCGTGCACGGCGAGCCGCCCGATCGAGCCGCCGGGGAAGGTCAGCGGCGACACCACGAACGAGTCGGTGCTGAACGCCAGCCGCTCGCCCGATGGCAGGCCGAGCACGGCGCCGTCACCGAGCTGTTCCAGTTCCGGGTTGCGGAAGGCCTCCAGGAACACCGCGTCGACCAGGGCGGCCGAGGACTTGCCGCCTGCGCCGTGGGCGAGCGTCACCACCTCGTCGAGCAGGCGCGGGCGGCGTTTCCGGAAGGCCTCGATGCGCTCAAGCACCCGGCCCTCCTGCCCGTGCTGCTGCTCCGGCGCTGGTGGCTGGCGGGTGGCCTGGTCGCGGGTCATTGCTCTCCTCCGGCTGGCAGGTGCTGATGCACGGCCGCCCAGAGGGCGTAGCCGAGCAGGGCCTGGCTTTCCTGGATCCGGTGCACGCTCTGCGAGCGGACCACGAAGCAGTACCCGACGTCGCTTGACCCGGCCATCCGGCCGCCGTCGTAGCCGGCGAAGCCGGCCGTGAGCAGCCCGCGCCTGGACGCCTCGGCCAGCGCGGCCCGCAGGTCGGCAGAGTTTCCGCTGGTGGACAGGGCAACGGCGATGTCGGCCGGGCGGGCGTGCGCGATGATCTGGCGGGCGAAGACGAGGTCGAAGCCGACGTCGTTGCCCAGTGCGGTGAGCACCGCCTGGTCCGCGGCGAGCGACCAGGCGGGCAGCGCGCGGCCGGTGGGCGGGTGCGCGAACAGGCTGGCGAGGGTGGCGGCGTCGGTGGCGCTGCCGCCGTTGCCGAACGTATACAGGCGCCCGCCCCGGGCGAAGCGGTCCGCCATCGCCTTGGCGGCCGCGGCGATCAGCGGGCCGCACTGGGCGAGGGTGTCCCGCTGCAGCGCGGCGCTCTGTGCGGCCTTGGCGCGGGCCGAGGCCGCCAGGTCGGCGAGCAGCGGCCCGGCGTCGCGCTCGCTGGCGTCGAGGAAGGGGTACAGGAACCCGGCGTTCCCGGCCCGCCCGGCGTTCCCAGTCCCCGGCGGCGCGCTCACCGCTGCCCCGCAAGGTCGAGCCGGGTGAGTGCGGACCCGGCATGCACCAGCAGCAGATCGCCGGCCGCGACCGGGTGCACGAGCGTCACGTCGATCCGCTCCCGCCCTGCCGCGGTCCGGACTACGGCGGGCTCGCCCAGGGCGGGCGGCGGCTCCACTACCTCGGCCAGCCGCCCCTCGTCGCGGCAGGTCACGCACACGTCATCGGTGCAGTCCGGGGCCGGCTCGGTGAGCAGCCCGGGGTGCTCGAAGCACACGTGGGTGAGCTCCCAGAGCAGGTGATAGAGCAGCACGAACCGCCCGGTCGCGGGTGCCAGCGGGTCCGGATCGTCTAGCCAGAGCACGTGGCCGGCCGCGCCGGGCGCTGGCCGGCTCCCGGAGCCGATCCAGATGGTCTGCGCCCCCCAGGCCGGGGCCCGGGTCATGAGCTCGGCGGCGGCCGGGTCCCCGGCGCCCGCGACCGCGATGATCACATCCCCGGGACGCACGCACACCCGCGCCTGCGCGACGACATCGCGGGCGGTGAGCGCCAGCGCGGGGAGGGCGCGCTTGCCCACGATGACCGGGTGCACGAACTCGACCGCGATGTGGTGAGCGTGCGGTTCCCATTGCGGCGACACGCACCACAGGGTGGCGCCGGCGTGGAACCGGCGTGCCAGCGCGAGCGCCGCGGCAGCCAGGTCGGTGGCGAGGTCCGGGTCAAGCTCCGGCCCGGCCGCGCCGGCCGTCTCCGCTGGCAGGCCCACGATGGCGGGCACGGGGGCGGTCACGCTGGGCTCCCCGGCGGGGGTGCCCCGGGCAGGACGCCGTACTCGTGCATCATCGCCAGCGTGGTCTGGGCGGATTCCTCGGAGATCTTGGTGAGGGCGAACCCGGCGTGCACCACCACGTAGTCACCGGCCGCGAGGTCAGGAAGGTAGGCCAGGCAGATCCGGCGTTCCTCGCCCGCGAAGTCGGCGCGGGCCAGGACGGTCCCGCCCTCCTCCCAGACCGTTACGATCCGCCCAGGGACGCCAAGGCACATTCGGGTCCTCCCTTCGGTCAGGGCCGCCGCCAGATGACGACACGATTGTTACCCAAGTCCGCGACGGCGAGCGTGTCACCGCGCAGCGACAGGCCGTAGGGCCAGCACAGTGAGTCGCGCTCGACGCCCTGCCACCGGTTCTCGCCGTTGGCGGCGAAGTCGGGCTGGCCGAGAACGACGTCGGCCGGGCGGGCGCCCCGCCCCGCGCCGTCCCAGGCGGCGCCGTCCCGGGCGGCGCCGTCCTGGCCGGGGAACTGTTCCCACACCAGGACACGGTTGTTGGCCGTGTCAGCGACGGCGAGGCGGCCGGCATCCGCGTCGGCGGCGTACGGGAAGCGGAGGGCGTCGCCCCGCTGCGGCCCGTAGGGCCACTCGCCGGCGGTGTCGAAGCCTGGCTGGCCGATGACCAGGTCCGCGTCGCGGTCCTGGCCCGGATGCGGGTGCCAGCCCAGCATCCGGTGGTTGCCGGCGTCGGCCACCAGGAGCAGGCCGGGGACGCCGGTGATGTCGTGCGGCCAGCGGAAGCTGGCCGGTCCCGGCGGCCCGCCGCGGTTCTCGTCGCGGCAGGTGGCGCCGGGCTGGCCGAGCACGAGATCGGGGGCGATGCCGCCGGAGGTGGGTATGCCGCCCTGCCAGCCGAGGACGCGGCGGTTGCCGGTGTCGGCCACGTAGAAGCGCCCCTCGACGACCGCGACCCCGAAGGGCCAGTACAGCGAGCGGGCGCCGCACCCGCCACCCCGGTTGGGAAGCACGCAGTCCGGGCCGGGCTGTCCCAGGATCAGGTCGGGTTCGGCATAGTCCTGCGCCGGGACCTCCCGGTAGATCAGCACCCGGTGGTGCCAGGCGTCCGCCACGACCAGCATGCCGTCGTGGACGAGCACGCCAGTGGGCAGGTTCATCCCCCGGCGCGGGCCACGGCCACTCGCGGCCGGTCCCTCGCTGGTCGTGTCGGGCTGGCCCAGGACGACGTCGCAGGGCTGCTCGTCGCTGGTGGGCAGCCCGTGCCAGATCAGCACCCGGTGATTGCCGGTATCGGCCACCACCAGCAGGTCGTGTCCGGCGTGGGTGCCGAGGTGGACGCCTCGCGGCGCGTACAGCCAGGAGGCGGTCGGCTGGGCGGACGGCAGCGCGAGCCCACCGGGCGAGGGCGCGCCAACCCAGGGCCCGGCCTGCCACCCGCCCCGGACCTCCGGCGGCGGCTGCGCGGGCGGGCCCTCTGCTGCCCGGCCAGCGGCAGCGCCGACCCGGATAGTCCTCATCCGACCCTGATCCACACGTGCTCGTCCTCGATCCGCAGCGGGAGCTGCTGCAGCGCGGCACCCGGGGCGCTCATGCACTCCCCGGACAGCGCGTCGTAGCAGTAGCCGTGCCAGGGACAGGTCAGCGTGCCTGCCGACGGGTCGAGCAGCCCGCCACCGAGCGGCAGGCCCTGGTGCGCGCAC